>NZ_FOKH01000024.1:0-107095 GCF_900111955.1 Pseudomonas sp. NFIX10
TCGGTGAACTGGGTCAGCGCCGGCATTTTCAGCTCGGGCATGGTGACCAGGATGCCGATGGCCAGGGCGACGATGGTGCCGATCTTGAGGAAGGTCGACAGGTAGTCCCGCGGCGCCAGGATCAGCCACACCGGCAGCACCGCCGCGACGAAACCGTAGCCGATCAGCATCCAGGTGATCTGGATCCCGGTGAAGGTGAAGGCCTTGGCCCAGACCGGATCGGCGGCGATTTGCCCGCCCAGCCAGATCGAACCCAGCAGCAACAGCACGCCGATGAGCGAGATCTCACCGATGCGGCCCGGGCGGATGTAGCGCATGTAGAGGCCCATGAACATCGCGATCGGGATGGTCGCCATCACCGTGAAGATGCCCCACGGGCTCTCGGCCAGGGCCTTGACCACGATCAGCGCCAGCACCGCGAGGATGATGATCATGATCAGGAAGCAGCCGAACAGCGCGATGGTGCCGGGGATGCGGCCCATTTCCTCGCGCACCATGTCGCCCAGGGAGCGACCGTTGCGGCGGGTGGACAGGAACAGGACCATGAAGTCCTGCACGGCACCGGCCAGCACCACGCCGGCGATCAGCCAGAGCGTGCCGGGCAGGTAGCCCATCTGCGCCGCCAGCACCGGCCCGACCAGCGGCCCCGCGCCGGCAATGGCCGCGAAGTGGTGGCCGAAGAGGATGTGCTTGTTGGTCGGGACGTAGTCCAGGCCATCGTTGTTGAGCACAGCGGGGGTGGCCCGGCGCGCGTCGAGTTGCATCACGTTGTTGGCGATGAAGAGGCTGTAGTAACGGTAAGCGACCAGGTAAATGGCCACGGCGGCGACGACGATCCAGAGGGCGTTGATGGGTTCGCCGCGGCGCAAGGCCACGACACTCAACGCACAAGCTCCCAGAACAGCCACGGCAAACCAGGCGAGGTGTTTAACCAGACGGGTTGTCATTGCATGTCTCCTGCCGATATCCGGTGGATTGCGGCGATTGTTTTTATAGTGTGCCCCGGCTATTCGGAGCCGGCCCAATATCCCTGCAAGCCGTCAATAAATAAATCCGTAGTACTACGTAGAACCCGATTCCCTTGTGGGAGCGAGCTTGCTCGCGATGGCATTGTGTCAGGCGACATCCAGGCTGGCTGATCCGACGTCATCGCGAGCAAGCTCGCTCCCACAGGTCTTATGCCTCACCCATGGGTTTGGCATATGATGCCGCCATTCGCCTCCCCGCCGAGCCCGGACAGGAGTACAGATGCTGCTCAAACACAAAATCGTCGCCCTCGGGATTTTGCCGCTGGTCCTGGCCATCGCGGTCATCTGCGCCCTGGTGATCTCGCTCAACCGCCAGTTGGGCGATCAACAGGCGCAACTGATCGAAGACAGCATCCTGGCGAGCAAGCGCGCCGAGCTGAAGAACTATGTCGAGATGGCGCAGAGCCTGATCGCACCGCTGTACAACGACGGCCAGGGCGACGCGCGGGCGCAACAGCAGGTCCTGGAAGAACTGCGCAAGCTCAGCTTCGGCATCAACGGTTACTTCTTCGTGTATGACCGCCAGGGCCGCAGCCTCATGCATGCCCGCCAGTCGGAGTTGGTGGGGCAATACCTCTGGGATATGAAGGACCCCCACGGCCTGCCGGTCATCCAGGCGCTGATCAAAAGCGCCGAGTCAGGCGAAGGGTTCCAGCGCTATGCCTGGAACAAGCCCTCCTCCGGTCAGGTGACCGACAAGTTGGCCTATGTCGTGATGCTGGACAAATGGGGTTGGATGCTCGGCACCGGGATTTACCTAGAAGATGTAGAGCGCGCCACCCAGCAAGCCCGTGACGAAGTCGCCCACGGCATCCACACCACCATGCAAGCCATCGCCGCGATCGCGTTGGTGGCGGTCCTGCTGGTGTTCGCCGGTGGCATGACCCTCAATGTCAGCGAACATCGCCTGGCCGACAAAAAACTGCAGCGCTTGAACCAGCGCATCGTCAGCTTGCAAGAAGAAGAACGCTCGCGGGTTTCGCGCGAGCTGCATGACGGCATCAGCCAACTGCTGGTGTCGATAAAATTCCAGTTCGAACTGGCCAGCCACGTGTTGGAGAACGGCCAGGAAAATGGCCTGGGCATCCTGAAGAACGCCACCGACCGGCTCGGCGAAGCCATCGGCGAGATCCGCAGTATCTCCCACGACTTGCGCTCGTCTCTGCTCGACACCTTGGGCCTGCCCGCCGCCATCGGCCAGCTCGCCACCGAATTCCAGCAGCGCAGCGGTCTGGAAGTGTCCTATCGAAGCAACGAATTCGATTGCCGCCTCGAAAACGGCGCCCCTGTCTCGCTTTTTCGCATCGCCCAGGAAGCCCTGACCAATATCGAGCGCCATGCCGGGGCGAAAAGCGTCGGCATTACCCTGTTCGGCTCCAGCCAGTCCTTGCGACTGACGGTGGTCGACGACGGGATGGGGTTCAACGTCCCGCAAGTGGAACGCGGCCATGCCGGCATCGGCCTGCGTAATATCCGCGAGCGGGTCGAGCATTTCGGCGGACGCCTGGAAGTGACGTCCGTGCCGGGCCGCAGCGAACTGGACATCCTGCTGCCCATGAACCTCTCGGTCACGCAAAGCTGATGCCCGCCCACGCCAACAGGAGCACTCGTCGATGAACCTGCCGCCCGTGATTCGCGTCGCACTGGTCGATGACCATTCCCTGGTCCGCGACGGCATCAGGGCCCTGCTGTCGGTGATGCCGCAACTGGATGTGGTGGGCGAAGCCGAGAACGGCGCGCAAGCGATCGAAATGGTCGGTCGCTGCCAACCGGACCTGCTGCTGATGGACATCGGCCTCAAGGATAAGAACGGGCTCGAGCTGACCCGACTGCTGGGCAAGCAATACCCCAGCCTCAAGATCCTGATCCTCAGCATGTACGACAATTATGAGTACGTGAGCGAGTCCGTGCGTTCCGGCGCCAGCGGCTACGTGCTCAAGAACGCACCGTCGCGGGAGATCATCGCGGCCATCGAAGCCATCATCAGCGGCGGCACCTTCTACAGTGCCGAGATCGCCCAGCGGCTCGCCACCGACCCGCACACCGACAACGAGCTGACGCCACGGGAAAGCCAGGTACTGTACAAAATGGTCCAGGGCCTGAACAACAAGGAAATGGCCCGTGAACTGGACATCAGCGTACGCACCGTCGAAACCCATCGCCTGAGCATCCGCCGCAAGCTGAACATCGACAAGCCCGCGGCCCTGGTGAAATACGCGATCGACCACGGGATCATTTCCCGCTAGGCCCCACACCGCTCCCTCGCCACAGGTTATTCATTTCAATCGGCGTGGTAATAGCCCGGCAACGCAAGATCATCCAACAACCCCGGACCGCTTGGCGTCCAGCCCAGCAAGGCACGGGTGTATTCGCTGGACACCGCCATGTTCGCCCCCGCCATGTGGGCGAACCAGCCGAAATGCTCGCGCTCCCGGGATTCGACCGGCAATCCCAGGCCACGACCGATCGCCTGGGCAATGTCCTTGAACGGCACGGCCTCGTCGGCGACCGCATGGTAGACCGACTGTGTCACGCCCTGCTCCAGCGCAAGCCGATAGACCCGTGCGGCATCCTGTCGATGCACACCCGACCAGCAATGACTGCCATCACCGGGGTAAGCCGATACGCCATTTTCCCGGGCAAGGCGAATCAGGATCGGCACGAACCCATGGTCGCCGAGGCCATGGACCGAGGGCGCCAGCCGCACCGTCGCCACACGCACCCCACGCTCGGCCAAGTCCCGGGCGGCGGCTTCGGACTTGCGGGGCGAGGCCGGGCTCACCACTTCCAGTTCGCTCGCGCCCCGCGTCAATCCAAACAGGCCCGACGTCACCAGCAATGGCCGGTCGGAGCCTCGCAAGGCATCGCCCAACGTTTCGATGGCGCGGCGGTCCTGCTGGGCATTTTCGGTAAATCGGGAAAAGTCATGATTGAACGCCGTGTGGATCACCGCGTCCGCCGCCGAGGCTGCGTTGTGCAAGACCTCGAGATCATCCAAAGTGCCTGGAATCACCTTCGCGCCTGTCGCAGCCAGTGCGGCGCCTTTTTCTTCGCATCGGGCCAGGCCGGTGACCCGATGCCCGGCGGCGATCAGATCCTGTACCACGGAGGCCCCAACCCAGCCCGTAGCACCGGTAACGAATACGTGCATATGCAACGCTCCTGTTCTAAAAAAACGAGACCGAAAATCTTATAACCCATCGAAGGCTCAGGATTTGTATTGAACTTGTGCTTCCCGTCCTCTGAGCAACATCAAGGCCACCCCGAAGGACAGCCCAACGGCAATGGCGCCGGCCAGGTAAACCGCACCGATGCCCCAGCCACTCGCCAACAAACCGGCCAGCGGACTGGTGATGCCCAGGGAAATATCAAGAAACGCGACATAGGCCCCCATGGCTAGACCGCGTGCCTGCGGTGGCGCGCGCCGTACCGCTTCCACGCCGAAGCCGGGAAACGCCAGGGAATAACCGAAACCGGTGAAAGCCGCGCCCCAATAAGCCATGGTCGCGGTGTCGGCGCTCCAGATCAGCAGCAACCCAACGGCTTCGATCAATACACAGACCAGCGCGACGCGGGGGCCGCCGATCTTGTCCGGAAGGTGCCCGAAAAGCAGGCGCGCAGCGATGAAAGCCACACCGAACGCCGTGAACGCCAAGGAAGCGTTGCCCCAATCCCTGGCCGCGAACAACAGGGCAATGAACGCCGTGAGGACACCAAAGCCGACGCTGCAAAACGCCAATCCCATGCCGGGAACCCACACAGCACCGAGCATCGTGTAGAACGGTGTACGCCGGGTCGCCGTAGGGGCGACAGCCCGCACGCCCGCGACAATCGCCAAGGCCAGCAGCGGAATGAACATCGAGGCCGTGGCAATGCCCGTGAATCCCCAGCCGCCATTCAACGCCACGCCAAGCGGAGCGCCCAGGGCATAGGCGCCGTACATGGCGATGCCATTCCAGGCCATGACCTTGCCGGCGTGCTGCGCCCCCACCAGGCCGATGCCCCACCCCAGCGCACCGGTGACGATGAGGCTTTCGCCAATTGCCAGCAGCACTCGACCGCCCGACAAGAGCCAGACCGACGTGACCGGCGTGGCAACGAACGCCAGGGAAAGCAGATAGACCAGCCCTGAAACCGCGGCTGTCACCAGCCCGGTCACGACCGCGCGTTTACCACCGCGCATGTCGGCAAAATTGCCGGCCCAGGCCCGTGACAACAGCGCCGCGGCGAACTGCGCGCCGACCACCAGGCCGATGACCAACGTGCCCATGCCCAGCGTGTCATGCAGATGGAGGGGCAAGACAGGCAGTTGCATGCCGATCGTGAGGAAACCGATGAATACAGTCAGTGTGAGCGGCAACAGCTTGAGCGCCGGATTGGCCTCGACGGCGGCCTGAGGCGTCGAAGAAGCGCCGAGATGAACATTGTCTTGTGTCATAACCCTACCCACGGAAAGGATGCGATGTGACGTTGAACGCTGCCTGTGGAGCCGACTAGAATGCGATCAATTCGTCGCATTCAAAATACGAACAATCCGCTGCGTTTCCTATTCGCATTCCCTGCCGAGGTTCCTGCCCCATGTCCGAACGCTCAAGCCCGCAGATTTCCTCGCGCAAACAGCCGAAACAGGCACGTTCCACCGAGCTCGTCGCCGCGGTTCTGGAAGCGGCTGTTCAGGTTTTGGCGATCCAGGGCGCGGCACGTTTCACGGTGGCCCGTGTTGCCGAGCGGGCGGGCGTCAGCGTCGGCTCGGTGTATCAATACTTCCCGAACAAAGCGGCAATCCTGTTCCGCCTGCAAAGTGACGAATGGCGGCAAACCAGCGACATGCTGCGCGAGATTCTTGAAGACAATCTCAAGCCGCCCTTCGAGCGCCTGCGTACCCTGGTGCAGGCGTTCATCCAGTCCGAATGCAACGAGGCCCAGATTCGCGTCGCCCTCAACGATGCCGCCCCGCTCTACCGCGACGCCCCCGAGCACCAGGCGGCGCGGATGTCGGTGCAACAATCAGTGGACGCTTTCATGCTGCAGGCATTGCCAGACGCCCCGGTACAAACCCGCACCCTGGCAGGTGACCTGGTCATCAGCACGCTCAGTGCCGTGGGTAAGCGCTTTTCATCGGCGCCCCGCTCGCCCGCGGACGTTGCCATCTACAGCGACGCCATGGCCGATATGTTCTGCGCCTACCTGGAAAGCTTGCAGCGACGCCCCTTTGAGACCGCTGTCTGCTGACAGGCCGTCAGCCATGCTCCAGTGACAGCCTGCCAACACTTTTACTACACTCCCTGACCTTGTTTCCCTCCGCTACGAGACGTCCCCTCACGATGAAAACCATAACAAGCTCGATGACGTTCTGTGGCCTGTTGGCGCTCTCTTGCGGCGCCTTGGCCGAACCGGCACCTTCGCTGCTGGACCAGGTCCTGCAACGCGGCGAACTGAAGGTATGCACCACCGGCGACTACAAGCCCTATACCTTTAAAACCGAAGCAGGCGAATACGAAGGCATCGACATCGACATGGCGCGTTCCCTGGCCGCCAGCCTCGGCGTCAAGGTGCAATGGGTGCAGACCACTTGGAAAACCCTGATGCCGGATATGGTTGCAGGCCAATGCGACATCGGCATGGGTGGGATTTCGGTGACGCTGGAGCGTCAGAAGAAAGCCTATTTCAGCACCACCCTGGACGTGGACGGCAAGATCCCGCTGGTGCGCTGCGAAGACAAGGAGCGTTACCAGACCCTCGAGCAGATGAACCAGCCTTCGGTGCGCCTTGTCGAGCCGGCCGGCGGCACCAACGAAGCCTTCGTCCGGGCGTTCCTGCCCAACGGTCAGCTCAGCTTCCATGACAACGTGACCATCTTCCAGCAGCTGCTGGACAAGAAAGCCGACGTGATGATTACCGACGCCTCGGAAGCGCTCTACCAACAGAAACTCAAGCCCGGCCTGTGCGCCGTCAACCCGACCCGCTACCTGCAATATGGCGAGAAGGCCTACCTGCTGCCACGGGATGACAACACCTGGAAGATGTACGTGGATCAGTGGCTGCACCTGAGCAAGGCCAATGGCAGCTACCAGAAGGTGATTGGCCAGTGGCTGGCCGTTCCAGCCGCCGAATAACCATTGGCCGAAACTAAATCCCTGTGGGAGCGAGCTTGCTCGCGATGGCGTCAGGTCAGCCGCATTGAGATTGACTGACACACTGCAATCGCGAGCAAGCTCGCTCCCACAGGGAATCTGTGGCGATGTGAATCCTGGGGCCGCCCCGCAGGGGACCTGTGATGGGGTCTGTTGCGGGCAGGCCCATTCACCTCACTGCGCCGCGCGCACCTTGGCGATTTCCTCGTACATCGTCTTCACCAGGTCGCCATCCAGGGATTTGGCGAACTTGTCGACCACCGGTTTCACCCGCTCACGCAAGCGATCTTTCTCGGCCGGGGTGATTTCATTGACGGTCATCGCAGCGGCCAACGTGGCCTTGGCCTTGTCCATGCTCGCCGCCGTGACTTCACGCTGGAATGTTTGCGCCTCGGCCGCGGCCGCGCGAATCATCGCTTTTTCATCGTCGTTGAGACGGTTCCAGGTTTTCTGGCTGATGATCAACGATTGCGGATTGAAGATGTGCCCCGTGACGGAAAGGTACTTCTGCACCTCGTAGAACTTGTTGCCCTCAATCACCGTGAAAGGGTTCTCCTGGCCGTCGATGGTGTGCTGCTCAAGGCCGGTGTAGACCTCGGGGAACGCCATCGGCACGGGGTTGGCGCCCAGGGCGGCGAAGGTCTCCAGGTAGATCGGCGACTGGATCACGCGAATCTTCAGGCCCTGCATGTCTTCAAGCCTGGTCACCGGATGCTTGCTGTTGGTCAGGTTGCGAAACCCCAGGTCCCAATAACCCAGCCCTACCAGCCCTTTGCTGTCCAGTTGCGCCGCCAGTTTCTGCCCGACCGGCCCATCGATGACCGCGTGGGCTTCCTCGACATTGTTGAACAGGAACGGGAAATCGAGCATGGCGTAATCCGGTGCCTGGGCGGCCAGGATGCCGGAGTTGAGCACCGTGATGTCCAGTGTGCCGCCCTGCAACGCCGACACCGTTTGCACATCACCGCCCAACGTACCGCCGGGGAACAGGCGGACCTTGATCTTGCCGCCGCTCTTCTCGCCGAGCAGGTCGGCGAACTTCTGCGCACCCTGGCCCTGGGGGTGTTCCTTGACGTTCTGGAAGGCGAATCGCAAGGTCCGTTCGCGGATTTCGTCCGCGTGGCTGGCCACGCCGGTCAACAGCAAGCCCGTCGCGCACGCCCCGGCCAGTAGGGTTTTCATCAGTTTTCCCATGTCACTCTCCGATCGTTATTGTTTTTAAGGTCGAGCTAACAGCACCGGGGTTATCCGGTGAAGAATTTCAACGGCCCCAGGACCAGTTGCGGGAACAGGACCAACAGGAACAGCACCACAAACTGCGCAAACATGAACGGCCACACCCCGCGCACGATTTCCTCGAAGTCCAGCTTGGCCACTCCGCAAACCACATTGAGCACCGTGCCCACGGGCGGCGTGATCAGGCCGATGGCCGTGTTGATCAGGAACAGCACGCCGAAGTACACCGGGTCGATCCCCGCCTGGATGACGGCCGGCATCAGCACGGGGGTGAGAATGAGGATGGTCGGGGTCATGTCCATCACCGTCCCTACCAGGATGATCAGCACCATCATCACCAGCAACAGAAGGGTCTGGTTGTCCATGAACGGCGCCAGCAGCTCCGCCAGTTGGCCCGGCAGGTCGGCGATGGTCACCAGCCACGATGAAACCATGGCCGCCGCCACCAGCAGCATCACCACCGAGGTGGTCTTGGCCGAGGACAGGATCACTTCGTACAACTGGCTGACCTTCATTTCCCGGTAGATCACCAGGGACACGAACAGCGAATAGACCGCCGCGACCACCGCCGCTTCCGTGGGCGTGAAGATGCCGAATTTGAGGCCCAGGATGATGATCAAGGGCAGGCCCATCGCCCAACTGCCATCGAGCAACGTGCGCAGCACTTCGGCACGGGAACGCTTGGGCGGTGTCTCGACGTTCTCGCTGCGGGAGATGTACCACCAGGCAACGGCCAGCGCAGCCCCCAGCATCAACCCCGGCACGATACCGGCCAGGAACAGCTTGGAAATCGACACCCCGGAGGCCACGCCAAACACAATGAAGCCAATGCTCGGCGGAATGACCGGCGCGATGATGCTGCCGGCGGCGATCAGCCCGGCGGAGCGTCCCCGGTGATGCCCGGCCAACACCATCATCGGCACCAGCAACGCGGCCAGTGCCGCCGCGTCGGCCACGGCCGAACCGGACAGCGACGCCAGCAGGCAGGAAGCGATGATCGCCACGTAACCAAGACCACCACGCTTATGCCCCACCAGCGCCATGGCGATATTGACGATGCGTTTGGACAGGCCACCGACGTTCATGATTTCGCCGGCCAACATGAAGAACGGCACGGCCATCAGCGGAAAACTGTCCGCGCCATTGAGCAGGTTCTGGGCGATGATTTGCGCATCGAACAGATCCAGGTAAACCATCAACGCCACGCTGACCACCAGCAAGGCAAACGCGATGGGCATGCCCAGTGCCATGCTGCCGATCAAGGACCCGAGGAAAATAACCAGCGTCATGGGCGGGTACTCTTGATGGAGTCAGGGGTGCTGGGGTTATGAGGCATCGCCTCGGCGTCGTTGTCCTTGACCATCACCCGCTCGTCATCCTCGAGCTTGCCGAAAAGCGCCAGGTAGAGCTCGTAGAGCAGGATCGGTGCGGCACTGGCGCCGAACACCAGGCCGGCGCCATAGAACAGCGCCATGGACAATCCCGACGCCGGGGCGACTACGTTCAGGTTGATCGCCGCCTGTTGCCAACTGCCACTGAAGATCAGCCAGCAGATGTACAACATCAGCAGATGCCCGATGACCAGGCAGATCCGCTTGCCTGCCGACGGCAAGCGCTTGACCAGGCTGTCCATGCCCAGGTGGGCACGGTCCTTGAGCGCCACTAGGGCACCCAGAAAAATCATCCAGACGAAGAACCAGCGCGACAATTCCTCCGACACACTGATGCCCGAGTTGAAGGCATAGCGCAGCACCACGTTGCCGAACACCAGCACGATCATTGCGAGCATACATAGCACGATCAGCAGCTTCAGCAGCTTGAAATACAAGTCGACGACTTTTGCCATCTTGAAGACCTCTCGGATTGTCGAGTGCCGGGTTCCAACCGGCGCGATAGAACGGCAGCGGTGTCCGCTATCGAATCCAAGTGGAGGTGTTCCGAGGGGCTTCAGGCCAGAAGCGCCGGATCGAGAGAAAGGTGTCGGGCGTTTGCAGACAGGTTCGCATGAGGTGTTCCTCTATTTTTTTATTATGGTCTTGGCAATGCGTCGCAAGACGTATGTGGCGCCTAAAATGTACCAACCGGTTAGTACGGTCAATATCCCAGGCACGAACCCATGACAAAACGGGCGATTATCGGCTACGCATTTACAGGTCTACCCATCCCCATACCGGCGAAACCAGGCACAGACTTTCCTTGGTTGAAGAACAGCAGCACGCCCGATTAAAAGTTATTTATTAACCATTCGTCATAATTAATAAAAATAAAATGAACAAAACTCAATCAGGGCGCCTTGCGCAAATTAAACTTAAGCCCACTAATTACGACCCATGACAACATTCCGGCGCCAGTCTAACGACATGCAAAAGTTCCATCTTGTTTCTTCAGGCGCCAATAATTAATAACGACACACCTTTCACCACCACAACAAAAAACAAAAATAAAACCCTTTAAAATCAACAACAAATAATATTAATCCGGCAAATTAACAGCTATTTTCCCGCCCTCAATGAGACCTATTAAAAAATATTAATAAAACTTCCTATAAAAAACTTTGCGACCACGCACTTTGATGCTATTAATCTCCGAGCCAAAAACCAAGGTGCCACCACGTAACTTTCTTTTACGCGCAAAAACCCCTTTCGGATTATTGGAACCACTTAAATTAAATCACTTACTCAAGTGCGTACCCGCACTTGGGCGAACTGTTGTGCGGCGCAGCAAACTGCGCGAGGAAGGGCGTCATCGCTACTCAAGTCCCACGAATCAAGATCCTGTCGATTTTCGGCACCCGTCCCGAAGCTATCAAGATGGCTCCTCTGGTCAAGGCCCTCGCCGCCGAACCCGGCATTGAATCGCTGATCTGCGTCACCGGCCAGCATCAAAGCATGCTCAAGCAGGTGTTGGATCTGTTCGACCTCAAGGCTGATTTCACCCTGGACGTGATGACCCCACACCAGACACTCAACTCCCTGACTGCCGCGCTGTACAGCGCCATCGACCCGGTCCTGGAACAGACCCGGCCGGATCGGGTGCTGGTCCATGGCGACACCACGTCGGCCATGGTGGCCTCGATGGCCGCCTTCCACCGGCGCATCCCCGTAGGCCATGTCGAAGCCGGGCTGCGCACCGGCGATATCTACAGCCCATGGCCGGAAGAAATGAACCGTCGCTGCATCGACCTCAGTGCCGACCTGCTGTTTGCCCCTACCGGCCAATCCCGCGACAACCTGTTGGGCGAACGCCTGCAGGGCCGCTGCCTGGTGACGGGCAACACGGTGATCGATGCACTGCAACTGACTGCCCAGCGCATCAATGACGATGCCCAACTGCGCGGTGATCTGGACCAACAGTTTCCGTTCCTGCAAACCGGACGCAAGCTACTGCTGGTGACCGGTCATCGTCGGGAAAACTTCGGCGAGGGTTTCCTGGACATCTGCAAGGCCTTGCGCGAGCTGGCCCAGCGCACTGATATCCAGATCGTCTACCCGGTGCATCTCAATCCCAATGTACTGGGGCCAGTGACCGAACAACTGGGTGACCTGCTCAATGTGCACTTGATCAAGCCCCTGGATTACCTGGCGTTCGTGCGCCTGATGCAACATGCCCACGTCATCCTCACGGACTCCGGCGGTGTGCAGGAGGAGGCGCCGTCCCTGGGCAAACCTGTCCTGGTGATGCGCGACGTCACCGAACGCCCCGAAGCCGTGGCCGCTGGCACCGTGCGCCTGGTGGGCACCTCCCCGGCCTCGATCATTGCCGGCGTGAACGCGCTGTTCGACGACGTGGCCTTGTGGCGTCGTACCTCTCAGGCGGTCAACCCCTACGGCGATGGCAAGGCCAGCCAGCGCATCGTCGACACCCTGATGGGGCGTGCGGTCGACGATTTTGTCGCGGGTCAGGTGCAACCGGCGCACGAGCCGTTACACACGCCGCTGTCCGAGCCACGCGAGTTGCTCGCCGATTTCACCTCATAACCGCTACCCACCCTTATCAGATCGAGATTTGCCTGAATGAAGCCTTCCGTTGCCATTTCTACGGGCGCGCTCAGCGCCCTTGCCTGTGGCCTGAGCCTGCTCGCGCTCATGCCAAACTTTGCCCTGGCTGCGGATAGCCCGCTTACCCAGGCAATCCATCGACTCAACGCCGATACCCACCAGGAGCGTGAGATCCGCTTGAGCGACCTGGGCATCACCGCGCCAATCCTGCTGGGTGCCAGCGACGCTCGACGCGAACTGTATTTACCAGTCCCCGCTGACGTGACCTTGAGCGATGCGACACTGCAACTGGACGCCAGCTATCTCAATGGCGAAGGCGGCCGCAATACCATGCTGTTGTCGCTCGATGGCTACCCGGTGCGCGCCGAAGGCCTCAGCGAGGCGCAGGGCGATGCCAGCGTTAAACTGGGCGTAGACCAGGCCCCACGGGACAACGGCCTGGTACGCCTGGGCATTGCCTGGTCGTCGGTGGTCTCCCGGCCGCTGTGCGAAGACGACCGGGTCATCGGCAACGTGCTGCGCATTCAGCCTGATACCCGCCTGAACTACAGCTACGATGCCAGCCAACTGAAGGATGTCGGCGCCGCCTGGACGACATTGCCTGCCAACCCCGGCATCCTGGTCGCACCGGGCTCGTTGTCGGCCGGCAGCTATGATGCCGCCTGGCGATTGGGCGTGGCCCTGGAGCGGATCGGCAAGCATGCCCGTATCCTGCCCTTCCCTGCCCTGCAGGACAGCGTCGACCTGAGCAACCTGCGCGTCCCGGCCGAACTGTTGAACATTCCCGCCTTCGCCAGCCTCAACACCAAGGGCCAGCATACCTTGGCCAACCCAGCCGAAATCGGTGCGCTGCTGATGCTTGGGCAAGTGCCGAACCTAGAGGCCGACCTGGCCATCAGCGACCCGCAACTGCTCCAGGCCATCAACCAGTCCCTGGATGCCTTGCAGAGCCAGGTACAAGGCGTCGACACCACGGCGGCAGCGGCCTTGACCCAATGGCGCGATGCCCACGTCAACGCCGCCATGGTGGGCACCGGCACTGACAACGTGCGTCTGGCGCTGCTGGGCACTCGCCCGGTGCTGACGATCGCCCCGGATGCGACCGGCAAAGCCTTGTCCTTGTTCGGCTCTGCATGGAATAAGCTGGCGCGCAGCCGCCAACTGACCGTGAACGAAGCGCAAACCCCGTTGAGCGATGATGGCCGCGTGGCCCTGTCGCGACTGGGCGGCGCTCCCGGTAACTTCGACGTGGCCTCGCGATTCGACTGGAGCACGTCGTTCCCCCTGGGCAACGTGGCGTATGACGGTCGCCTGCCTGTCACCGCGGTGGTCGACGTTTCCGCCGCCCCCGGCGCTTCGGACACCGCACCCGTGGCCTCGCTGTTTTTCAATGACTTCCTGATCGGTGCCCAGCAACTGACCACCGATGGCGAACCCCAACGCATCAAGGCTCACATCCCACGCTACGCCCTGGGTTCGAAAAACGTACTGCGCGTCTCGTTCCAGCGCCAACCGGTCAGCGACCGTTGCCTCGAAACGCCTCAGGCGTTCCCGGTGTCCGTACTGCCTACCAGCCATATCGTGCTGGACAAAACCTCATTGGGTGACGATTTCGCCGGCATCGCCGCACGCTTTGCCGTAGACACCCAAGTGCTCGTTCCCCAGGCCTACCTTGACCATCCGGCCAGCAGCCTGGCCCAGGTGATCCCGGTGGCCGACGCCTCGGGTGTCTCGCCGCTGCGCGCACAGTTGAAAGTCAGCACCGATCCGAAAGCCGTCGTCAGCCCGGACAAAGCCTTCCTGGCGTTCGAACTGCCGCTCAAGGACAGCAAGGAGTCGGTCCAGGTCGACGAGCAGGGTCACCTGCGGATCAACCATAAGGACCAGGTGATGCTGGATGTGCAGCGCCTCAACCAGTTGGCGTCGCTGCAAGTGGTGCAGACCTCGGGCCAGCACGGCCTGGTCTATCGGGCCCTGGGTGACCAGCCCCCGAGCCTGGCCAAACCGGTCGTACTGACCCGTGGCGATGTGGCGATTCTGGGCGACAACGGTGCCGTGGCGATCTTCGATACCCAGGATCCCAACGGCAGCCAGTTGATCGGCGAAGAAGAACCCAAGGGGCTGGATGCCTGGCGCAAACCTTCACTGCTTTGGCTGATCCCCGGTGGCATTGCCTTGTTCCTTATCTTGTTGCTGGCTGGCCGTAGCGCCCGTCGCAATCGCCAGTAACGGTAACCTTTGATGACGTCGCTTTATTGGCCCTATTGGCTGGCCCACTACTATAACTACCTGGAAGCCGCGACCATTGTGGTCGCGGTACTGATCCTGATCTCCAGCCTGGACGATCTGATCATTGACGTGTGGTACTGGTCTCGCCGCCTGTACCGCAAGTTCACCGTGGATCGCAAATACCGGCCGCTGACCGCCGAGCAGCTGTTGGCCCGGGACGAACAGCCGTTGGCGATCATGGTCCCGGCCTGGCTGGAATACGACGTCATCGCGCCGATGATCGAAAACATGGTGTCGACGCTCGACTACCAGAACTACGTCGTCTTCGTCGGCACCTATATCAACGACCAGCGCACCATCGACGAAGTCGAGCGGATGCGCCGGCGTTACAAGCAGCTGCACCGCGTGGAAGTGCCCCATGCCGGGCCGACCTGCAAGGCTGACTGTTTGAACTGGGTGATCCAGGCGATTTTCCTGCACGAGAAAACCCATGGCATGACCTTCGCCGGCGTCGTGCTGCACGACAGCGAGGACGTGCTGCATCCGCTGGAATTGCGCCTGTTCAACTACCTGTTGCCGCGCAAGGACATGATCCAGTTGCCGGTAGTCTCGCTGGAACGCAACTGGTACGAATGGGTGGCGGGCGTCTACATGGACGAGTTCGCCGAATGGCACGGCAAGGACCTGGTGGTGCGTGAAAGCATGACCGACACCGTGCCCTCGGCCGGCGTCGGCACCTGTTTTTCCCATCGCGCCCTGCGGGTACTGGCCGGCGAAACCGAAAACCAACCGTTCAACACCGACAGCCTCACTGAAGACTATGACGTCGGCGCGCGGTTGGCCAAGGTCGGCATGAACGCGATTTTCGTGCGCTTCCCGGTGCAGTTCCGGGTGCTGCGCAAGTCCTGGTTCCGCAAGCCCTATGAATCGACCCTGACGATGCCGCTGTGCGTGCGTGAGTTTTTCCCCGATACCTTCCGCACCGCCTTTCGGCAAAAGGCTCGCTGGACCCTCGGCATCGGCCTGCAAGGCTGGGAACAGATGGGTTGGAATGGCTCGCTGGCCAACCGATACCTGCTGTTTCGCGACCGCAAAGGTGTGGTGACAGCGTTCATCAGCATCATTGCCTATGTGATCCTGGTGCAACTGCTGGGCCTGATCATTCTGCGCAACAGCGGCTTGTGGGACGTCAGTTTCCCTACGCCCTTTGAAACCAATGGCGTGATCAAATACCTGTTGCTGGCCAACGGCGTTGCCTTGGCTTGGCGGATCGTGCACCGCTACTACTTCACCACGGTGCTGTATGGCTGGCAGCACGGCCTGCTGTCGATCCCGCGCATGCTGGTGGGCAACTTCGTCAACTTCATGGCCGCCTCTCGCGCCTGGCGCATGTTCCTGGTGGGCAAGGTGATGAACCGCAAGCTGGTCTGGGACAAGACCATGCATGACTTTCCATCCACGGACCTGGTCGCCATCGCACCGCGTCGCCTGGGCAGTGTATTGCTGTCCTGGCAAGCCATTACTGACACCCACCTGCAAAGCGCCCTCGACGAACAGCAGTCGCGTCATGTGCCGTTGGGGCGAATTCTGCTCAATAACGGCTGGCTGGACGACGAAACCCTGGCCGAAGCCATCGCGTTCCAGAATGACTTGCCGCGGGTCTTCGACGTGGCCGAAAAAGCCGCAGCCTCAACCTCGTCGCTGGCCAGCGAGTTTGCCTTGCGCTGGCGCGTCATTCCCCTGGGGCGCAATGGCGAAGGATGTGAACAGATCGCCGTCGCCAACCCGCTTTCCGATGAAGGTCTGCAACAGGTCAGCGCCGAACTGGGCAGCGAACCGGTGCAACTGATCGCCCGGGAGAGTGAAATTCTCGCGTTGTTGCGCCAATTGCCGGCGAACAACGGTCATGCCGTACCGAATGCCAGCGCGCCGCTGCTGGGCGATCTGCTGATCGAAATGGGCCTGCTCGATCGCGATCAGTTCAGTCGCGCCATGCTGCAGTATCGTCCGCAGCATCACGGCCGGATCGGCGACTACCTGGTCGACAGCGGCGTATTGCCCCGGGCGACGATCGAACAGGTGGTGGCACGCCAGCACAGCCTCTACCCAATGGAGCTTCCGGCATGAACCGCCCCCTTTTGACCCTCTTGGCCGCGGGGCTGAGCCTGATTCCCGTGCTCGCGTCCGCCGAAACACTGCCGCTGCCGTTGACGGGGCCGGCCTACACCACCGCCAACGAGGCCTACAGCGCCTACGAGCGCAAGGACTACGACCTGGCCATCGCCAAGGCGCGCGAAGCCCTGCGCCTGCGCGCCGACGTGACGCGCCTGAACACACTGATCGAGTTGGCCGAGCGGGACAAGAAACTACGCGACCAGCCGCAAACCGCCAGGTCATCCCGCACCGCGCCGCCAGCACCGGGCTTCGCCGCCGCGTCCCAGGGCTTCAAAGCCTATGATCGCGAACAATTCGGCCTGGCCGCGCAATCGGCCCGCAAGGCCATCACCCAGGCACCCCGACGCCGGGAATACCGGTTGCTACTGGTCGACGCCCTGCAGCGCCAGCAACATCTGGAAGAAGCCGACCAAGCTGTTACCGATGCGCTAGGGGTCTTCACCCATGACACTACATTGCTGATGCGACGCAAAGAAATTCGCCGCCAACTGGCAGCACCGCTGGCGGTCCAGGGCTACCGCGCCCTGCAGCAAGGCAACCGAGCCCTGGCTGTGGAAAAGGCCCGCAAAGCCGTGGCCTGGGCTCCGGAAATCGCCGCCAACCAGCAACTGCTCGACAGTGCGTTACTCGATGCCAATGATTCCGACGCACCGGTCCTGGAGTGTCAGGAAAGCGCCTTCGGCCTGACGTGCGCCACCCGGCCGGTCAACACCTATGAGCGGGCACCGGTGAGCGATTTGCAGCTTGCTTATGATTCGGTCCGCAGCGGCGATGACGAGGCGGCCCACGCCGCGTTCCGCAAGGCCGACGCCACTGATCCACTGAAGCCGGCGGCAGCCCAGGACGCGGCCTACAACGCGATGCGTGTCAATGAAGACGACGAAGCCGTCGCGTACTTCAAACGCGTGATCGACGGGCAAAAAACTGCAGAAACACCCATGTCCGCGCAACAACTGTTCGATACCCGTCGCGCCGTGGGCGACGTTTCGCGCAGGATGGGCCTGACCAGCACCACCAGCTATCGCGGCAACAGCTCCAGTGGCCTGAGCGCCGCGCCGAGCACCGGGGGCAGCGGCAGCCAAAGCAATGATTTGCTGCAAAACAGCACCGAGCTGTCCTGGCGCCCGTTGGGTTATCGCAACGCTCGCTTTGTCGAACTCTACGGGCGTATCACCGATACCCTGTGGAGCAAGAACAGCGATTCGGACACCGGCGCCGATGCCCTGCAAGGCGCTGTTGGCGTGCGGGTCAAACCCTTCAGTTCCGTCAACATCATGGCCGCCCTTGAACGCACCTTCCCCCTTGGATCGTCCAATGTCGACGGCGACTGGCTGGTGCGCCTGGGCTACGGTTCGAGCATCGGTACCGACCTGCGGGTCGATGTGCCGAACTGGTGGACCTCGCAGTTGTATGCCGAGGTCGGCCATTACATCAATGACTCGCGCAATTACTTCAACAGCGAATGGCAAGTGGGCCGCAGCTACGCCATCGGAGGGACCGGTTCGCGCTGGGTGACCTTCCCCCATGTCGTGGCGGCGATCGACTACGATTCGAAGATGAAGAGCGAAGCCGGTGGCGGCTTTTCTTCCGGCGACGCCGGGGGGATCGGGATAGGAAACAACGTACGCTACTGGTTCCGGGAAGACGCCTACAACGCGCCACGTTCCTATGTGGATTTTTCCCTGCAATACCGAGCCAGGGTGTTCGGCGAGGATCGTGCCAAAGGGGTGTTCGCGCGCTTGACCTACTCCTATTGATCCGCTGGATGTGCCAGTCGGTCCATCGCTACGAAAAGCGGCTCGTCTTGCCGAGTCGCGACTACACTGCATCCAGAAGGAACTTGTTTGAAAAGCTTCGCAACGTTCATCCATCGCAAGACTGTCGCGGCGCTGTTACTGGCCGCGCTCCTCGCCGCAGGTACAGGGACGTACTACATGACCACCCGCGCGGCACCGAACATCGTCGGCATTGTCTGGCAGCCTGACAACCAGACCGTCAACATCAGTGGCAATTGGGAAAAACTGGGCGTGCACGAACTGCTGGTGCAATGGACGGTGGTGGACGACCAGGCCTTCGTGCCCGGCACCGGCCTGACCAGCGTGCCGGTACTGCCGGATTGGGCGCGCATCGCCAAGGCGCCCTGGGCCCAGGATGTCATCCTCGGGCTGGCCGGCTATTTCAGCGAGAACCGCTCTCGGGACGAAATCGAGCAACTGGCGGCGCTGTCGGAGCGCATCGCCGGGTTACCCACGCCATTGCATATCACCGGTTGGTATTTTCCGGCTGAAGTCGACCCCAGCTGGTCAGGCGCCACGGAGTTGCCGGCCCTGCTCGCCAAGCTGCCGCGACCGCTGTGGATCAGTGTCTACGATGGTGCCAACATCGGCCCCACCGCCACCGCAGACTGGCTCAAGCAATGGCTGCCGAACGATATCGGCGTGTTTTTCCAGGACGGCGTCGGCGTCTACGCCCGCACCGCCCCGGTGGCCCGGAACTACGCCGATGCCCTGCGTGATCGGCTTGGCAAGGACCGCGTGCGGATCATCGTCGAAGCCTTCCGCCCCCAATACGGCGGCGGTTTCCGCGCCGCCACCGTCGCCGAGCTCAAGCCACAACTGGCGGCCTATTCAGGCTACCCGCTCTACCTGTTCGATGGCCCGCACTACATGACCCCGGCATTGGTGGATCGGCTGAAGCAAGCCTTGGCCCAGCCCTGATCAGGCATTTGAACCTATCCGCTCGCCCTCGCTTACCGAGTTTGTATCGGTTTGTATATCCAATGCGGGCTGATACGAAATGATGGATTTCGCCCCTTCTGGTACACATCGTCGATACATCCGCGCGTTTAACTGTGATCACCGGACAGCAACACCTTCGTTGCCACCGGCCCACTCAATCAAGCGCAAGGAGAATCACCATGTTCAACTTCTCGAAACTTTCGTCCATGGCAATCGCCCTGACACTGGTTGGCGGCGTCGGCCTGTCGAACGCTGCCTCGGCAAAGAACGCCCCGGCCCAGGCTGCGCATCAACTGGCTGAAGGCGGGTCCGATCGTTTGATCCAGAATCGCGTGGCCGAGGGCGGCTCTGATCGCTTGATCGACAATCGCGTGGCTGAAGGCGGGGCTGATCGGTTGCAGGAGCTGCGTGAACGCAGCGCGGTGTGAAGCGATTTTGTGGCCAGAGATTGCTTCCGCTGGACGCTGTAGGAGCTGGCGAAGCCTGCGATCTTCTGATCTTGAATCGTTCACTGCCGACTCAATTGGCAGCGCAAAGATCGCAGCCTCGCTTCGCTCGACAGCTCCTACGGGTGTCCACCCGCGGGAGCAGGCTCCCTCGCCACAATCACAGTTTCACCGCCGGCAGGCGTTGACCGCTGGGACTCGGCCGCGCCAGGGTTGGGCGCGTTCCAGCTGGGCGGCCAGGGCCAGCAAGGTGTTTTCCTCGCCAAAGCGCCCGGCAAAATGCGCGCCCATCGGCAACCCATTGGCGCTCCAGGACAACGGCACTGACATCGCCGGCTGGCCGCTGGCATTGAACAGCGCGGTGAACGGCGAATAGCTGTGGTAGCGCTCGATCAGTTGATCCAGGCTCATGCACACATCCTGCAGGTCCAGCTCGCCAATCAGAACCGGCTCGCGAGTCAGGACCGGGGTCAGGATCACGTCGTAATCCTGCATGAACACCGCCAACTGCCGGCCGAGGGCATGAATCCATTCCACCGCCGCGGCATATTGGGCGCCGCTGACGTTGCCCTTGTCCCGCAAGATGATACGGGTGCGCACCTCCAGTTCTTCGGCCTGCACGGCAAACCCACGCATCTGCCCCAGCAGGTCGACATAGTGACGAGAGCTGGCGCCAATGATGGTGAACACGTGGTCGAGAAACGCCAGCAACCCCACCGGCAGGCTCACCGGTTCGACGCGATGCCCCAGGGCCTCGCACAACCGGGCCGCCTCGCCCACGGCCTGGAGACTTTGCGGCGCGGTAGGCCAAGGGCCGAGCTGTTCGACCAGGGCAATGCGCAACGGCTTGGGATCCGCCTGCACCGCCATCACATACGGCAACGCCTGGACCGGCGCGGCATAGGGCGCCCCCAGGTCCATCCCGGCGGTGGCGTCCAGCAGCGCCGCACTGTCGCGCACCGACAAGGTAATCGCATGGGGCGTGCCCATCCCCGCCCAGCCCTCGCCCACTATCGGCCCCGACGGCATCAGGCCACGGCTGGGCTTGAACCCGAACACACCACAGCAAGACGCCGGCACCCGCAATGAGCCGCCGCCGTCGTTGCCATGGGCGAACGGCACCACGCGGGCCGCCACCAACGCCGCCGCGCCGCCGCTGGAGCCACCGGCGCTGTGCTCGCTGCTCCAAGGGTTGCGGGTGGCACCGAAGCGCGCGGACTCGGTGGAGTACGACGTGCCGAACTCCGGCGAAGTGCTGGTGCCCATCACTTGGCATCCGGCACGGCGCAGGCGCGTCACGATTTCCGATTCGAAATCCGCCCGCAAGTCGCCCAGTGCACGAGAGCCGTTGGTCATCGCCGCGCCGTGGACCGGCGAAAACAGGTCTTTGATCAAGGTCGGCACACCGGCCAGCAGGCCTTGGCCAGCCTGTGGCGTGCGCGCTGCTTGCCGGGCCGAATCGTACAAGCGCTCGGCCACCGCATTGAGTTGCGGCTCGACCCGCTCCAGCCGCTCGATGGCGGTTTCCAGCAGCTCGCCGGGCTGGACTTCGCCACGCCTGACCCACTCGGCCAGCGCCGTGGCGTCTTCACTGTCCATCAGATGGTGAATGTCTTGCATACCCATGTTTCAGGTTCCTTATGTCACGACGATTGATGTGATCCGACGGTGCTCGCCTGCCCCTGGCCCCGTGCGCGCAGGCCGGCAATGACCCAGAGCAGTGCCAAGGCAAAACTGGCCAGGGCCAGCCACTGGATGGCGTGACGCAGGTCACCGGCGAAGACAACCACCCACGCCACCACCAGCGGACTGACGAATTGGCCGATGTACAGGCACGAGGTAAACCCGCCCAAGCCCCGGCCGCGGGTGCTGGCGGTCAAGGCATTCATCACCGGCGCCATCACGTTGGGCACCAGCAACCCGGCCCCCAGGCCCTGGATGAACACCGCCACCAGCACAGCGTTGTAGCTTTGCCCGCGCATCAGCAACCACAGCCCCAGGCCCATCAGGCCGAGCAACAATGCGTTGCAACCGGCGATGCCGAAGCGACTGCGCAGCAACGGCCACATCAGCGAACCGCCCAAGGTCGCCAACAGGCTCAGTCCCGCCGCCAGGCCGATCAGCGTGCTGGAGGTGATGCCCAAGCTGACCAACAGCGTCGGCGCCTGGATCGGCATGATGAACGTCAGGACCATGCCGCCCAGGATCATCAGGTAGCCGACCAGCAGTGGCAGCACGGCGACCTTGGCCGGAACCGACTCATCGACGCGCGGCTCGACCCTCTGCCGCTTCGTCACTGGCGGTTCCCAAAGCACTTTCATCATGGCCGGCACCAGCAGCAGTGGCAGCAGATACAACAGGAATGGCGCACGCCACGAGTGCTCCCCGAGCACACCGCCCACCACGAAAAACAGCGCCCCCACCAGGCCGATAGTCACCACCTGCCGGTTGACGTAGCGCAGTCGCTCCTCGCCCTGCCAATAGTCGGCGATCAGCGTCGCGCAGCAGGTCATCACCGCCGCCTCCGTGCACCCGAACAACAGCCGCACACCGACAATCGCAGGCAGGCTATCGAGCAGGGCCGGCAAGGCGCCGAGCAAGGCGTAGAGCACCGTGGCGATCACCAGCAAAGCCTTGCGTCCAACCCGGTCGGCCAACCAGCCAGCCAACGGCGCGCACACGGCAATCGCCAGGGCCGGACCGGTGATCGCCAACGGCACCAGCAGATCGGCGCGCGGTTCCAGGGGAGCGAATTCGGCCCCCAACCGGGGCAGGATCGGCGTGACCATCACAGCGCCCATGATCGTCAGGCTGCTGCCCAGCATCAGCACCCCGCCTTCACGCCAACTGGCCTGGCGCGACGGGGTGGCCGCCGTTGAAACGGAACTTGATTGGTTCATGACGAGCCCCTTCTAGAAACTGTGGGAAATACGCAGCGCCGCGGTATAGCCCTCGGCGCGGTTGCGCGCATCGAGCTCCTTGTAGACATGCAGCCACACGGGTGGAATGCCGGGCTTGAAGTAGCTCAGCGCCGGCCCGACGGCCAACACCCGGGCGCGATTGCCGGCTTCCAGCCCCGGGGCGTCGTCATCGGTGAACTGACGGTAGTAGTACCCGCCCACGCCCAAGGTCCATGGCCCGACGTGCTGGCCCACGGCAAATTCGTGACGGTACTCGACGCCGTTCTTGTAGTCGGTGGCGTGGTTGCGGGTGTTGATGTCGGCTTCGAAGCTCGAAGACACCTCGAAGCCGCTGTCGGAGATGTACGTGGCGTTGAGGATCGGCGAGAAAGTCCAGTGGTTGAGACCCGGCGAGATCAAGCGATCCTTGTCGTAGTCGCCGGTGGGGGCCTGGATCTGGAACTGGGCATTGACGAACAGGTTCGGCGAAAGGGTCCACTGCAGGATCACCGGCAACACCTGCATGTCGGCCATGCGAAACGGATCGGCTTTCAGGTCCAGTGGGCCGACAGGGGTCTGCACCTGTAGCGAAGCGTCCATCTGGAAAAACGGCACGACGGTGCCGAAGCCATACTTGGCGCCCAACACGGTGTAATCGGTCATGCGCATGTAGGCGACGCCGATGGACAAGACATCCAGGGAGAAGTTGTTGTCTACGGATTTGCCGTGGCGATCTTTCTGCGCGTTGGCCGAATAGAACGCGGTGCGCAGGCCGACGGTGCCAAAGGGCGTGGCCGGCGGCATCATGCCAGCGCCGAAATCATAGACCCCGATCGCCGTGGTCGGCGCGCCGTTTTCGGTGCCATAGGCAGCGGTGCAGGCGCCGATCAGCCCCAGGGTCAACCACGTACAGTGCCAGACGTTTGTTTTTTTGTTTTGGTACATCGAATGCCCCTCCGACCATGTGGTGTCGGGGTCATCCTAGGGAGCCGGCCGGTCAGCCGTTATCCGTTTTCAGCACAGATGCGTGCGACGCAAGGTGTGTGATGGGGTTTCGCCGAACAGGGTCCGGTAATCACTGGAAAACCGGCTCAAATGCCAGAACCCCCAGCGTGCCGCCACCTCCTGCACACCCAGCACCTGATCGCCATTGCGCAGCTCACGGCGCACCGCATTGAGGCGCAACGCCCGCAGGTAAGCCACCGGATTGATGCCCAGGGTCTCTTGGAAGCAATACTGCAGTTTGCGTCGGCTGGCACCGATGTGATTGCACAGGTCGAGGATCGACAGCGGCTCATCGACATGGGCCAGGGCGTACTCCCGGGCGCGGTCGACCATGCGTTTGCGCGCCGTGGGACTGAGCGGCGGCGCTTCGTCCGGCGCCACCAGTTCCAGTATGTGCAACATCACCGTGTCACGCAGGCCCCGGCGAATCGACTCGTACCCCAGCAACGAATCACGCCCCTGCTCGCCCCCTTCAAGCTCATCGAACAACGCCGCAAGCTCGGCGGGCAGCGTCGAGTTGCCAAGACGGTAACACTTGGGAAGATCGGTAATTCGAAAGCGGCTGCCTTGTCGCTCCAGCACATGCTCCAACGCCTGCTCGTCGATGGCAACACCGAGCAGATCCAGATGCTGGGGCGTGCGCAACTCAGGCAGGTTATGCCCATGGGCGACCAATAGGCTGGGTTCGACAATCGGGTGCCCGGAGCAAAAGACCGGCCCATCCGCACTCAGCGGCACGCTGAAGGTGATGGCGCCCTCCCAGGCCATGCCCCGCTTGGTCAGGGCCTGGTTAGAGCGGTCGCGCACCAACTGCATCCAATCCGAGCGGAACTCGATCAACTCGCCGTCGAAACGACCGGGAGTCAACTGGTCATAGCAGACCTGCCAGCCCTCCATGTTGCGGGCGTGCTCGTCGATGTCCGTGGTACGGAAGCGATTGATCGGCAGCATCGGCAACCCATCCGGCGAGACCGCTGGCTGCGCCATGTTGTCATTGTTCATTGACCCGACCTTTGATGATTCCAGGGCTTATGGGTCAAAGCTCAGGCAAGTTCCATTCCGCCCCGTGGACCGGTCGTGCGATTGTGCCGAAAACGGATAACCGGCCCGGATTCAGCTGCCGGCGTCGGCATGGGCTTCTTCGAAGAAATAGTCCTTCCAGCTGTCGGCCTTGTTGTTCAACACGCCCAGTTCATGCAGTTTTTCGGCATAGATGTAGGTGCGTTGCGGAACGACGGTGAAGTCGATTTCGGGGTCGGTGACGATTTTTTCCACCAGTGCCAGCGGCAACTTGGACTGTTCAACGCGGATGTAAGTCTGGGCAGCGGCCGGCTTGTCGGCCTTGATGATGCCTTGCGCCTCCACCAGGGCATCGTAGAACGCCTTGTAGGTCTTGGGGTTTTCGTCGTGGAATTTTTCCGTGGTGTAGAGCACGTTGAACGTCGCCGGCCCGCCCAGCACATCATAGGAACTGAGCACCTTGTGCACATTGGGGCTTTGCAGTGCCTGGTACTGGAACGGAGGGCTGGAGAAGTGCGAATTGATCTCCGACTGGCCGGCGATCAGCGCCGCCGTCGCATCCGGGTGCGGAAGGCTGACCGAGATGTCGTCGAATTTCTTGAAGTGATCGTTGCCGAACACCTTGGCGGTTTCGATCTGCAACGTGCGCGACTGGAATCCGACCCCTGCGGCCGGGACAGCGATCCGGTCCTTGTCGGTGAAGTCCTTCAGGCTCTTCACGTTCGGGTTGTTGGTCAGCAGGTAGTTGGGCATCGACCCCAGCGAGGCGATGGCCTTGACGTTCTGCTTGCCGCGGGTCCGATCCCAGATCGTCAGCATCGGTGGAACACCTGCCGACACCACATCCAGAGCGCCGGTCAGCAAGGCCTCATTCATCGCCGTCGCGCCGGAAATGCTGTTCCAGTCCACTTTGATATCCAGGCCCTGGGCCTTGCCATGCTTCTCGATGAGCTGCTGGTCACGCACCACATCCAGGATCAGGTAGCCGATACCGAATTGCTGGGCGATGCTGATCTTGCCCTCGGCGTGGGCCAAGGGATTGAGCAGCGCAGTGGCCGCCAGGGAAACCAACAAGGTGAGCGCAGGACGCTTGAAAGCCATGGTCTGATAAACCTCACAGTAGGTGGAAGACTGAAGGGCACGACTTTAAAGCTATAAGAATATTATTTTAAATACCTTAATGGCATATCAATAGCACCTAAATGTTCGGCATCCGAGTCCATGAAATCGCCCTCACGAGCACGTTCCCTTGATAACCTTGCAGGCCTCCCTGACGAACGCCAGCGCAAAGCGAACATGAACGAGATGACCCTGGCTATCGGCATCGCCGCCGAGTCCGTTTCCCAGCCGCGCACCCTGGTATTCCTGGCCTACCCGCAGATGGGTTTGCTGGACCTGACCGGGGCCCAGACCGTGTTCTGGGCCGCCACCAAAGCCATGACCGAGCGCGGCCTGCCCGGCTACGCCATGCACACCGCGAGCCTGGCTGGCGGGTTGATGCAAAGCGCCGAGGGCCTGGTCGTGGATACCCGTGCCCTGCATGAGCTCGACGGAACGCTCATCGACACGCTGATCGTCCCCGGCGCACCGGACATTCGGCAGGCAATGATCGACTGTGTCGACCTGGTGCACTGGCTGCGCAAGGCCTCGGTCCAGGCCAGGCGCACCGCATCGGTGTGCAGCGGCACCTTCCTCATGGCACAGGCCGGTTTGCTGGACGGACGCCGGGCCGCCACCCATTGGGCCATGTGCGAGATGCTCAAGAGCGGTTTCCCGTCGGTTGAAGTGGACCTCGATGCAATCTTCATCCAGCAGGGCAACGTGTGGACCTCGGCCGGTGTCAGTGCCGGCATCGACATGGCCCTGGCATTGGTCGAAGCCGACTGGTGCTCGCGACGGGCAGCCAGTAGGTTCGCCCCGACCTGGTAGGCATGATCGAGCATGCCTTCGACGTTGATGAAATCGAACAGGCCACCCGTCTCGAAGCCCATATCAAGTCGCTGAAAAATCTGCCGGACAGCCCGGCCCGCAACACCGTGGTGGCTGATCGCGCAACCGCCCTGGCCGCCGCCGACCCGTTGATCCCGGTAGCCTGAAACCCGTTTCCGCCCCCACCAATCCCTCCTTTTTCACCGGCCTTTCCCAGACGCCTGCCAACGATCCTTGGGCAGGCGTTTTTTCCGGCGCTCGTCCCCAAGCCAGCCTGAATATCGTCACTGCCCAGCAAAATCCGTATCAATGCCCGCCCACCGCCCTCGGTGCACAAGGTAAGGTAGGCAGAAATCATCCGGATCGAGGTGTGCCGTGGCGTCCTATTCCTTGCGTCAGCTGAAGTACTTCGTCACCACCGTCGAATGTGGCAGCGTCGCCGAAGCCTCTCGCAAGCTGTACATCGCCCAGCCGTCGATCGCCTCCGCCATCAAGGGCCTGGAAGACAGTTTCGGTGTGCAATTGCTCATTCGTCATCACGCCCAGGGCGTATCGCTGACGCCCGGCGGCGCGCGCTTCTATCGCAAGGCCCAAGAGCTGTTGCGCATGGCCCGGGAGTTCGAGCAGAACGCGCTGGCCGATAACGATGTGGTCAGCGGGCAGATCGACATCGGCTGCTTCGAAACCGTCGCCCCGCTCTACCTGCCACGGCTGATCGCGGGTTTTCGCCAGCGCTTCCCGGGGGTGGAAATCCGCGTGCAGGATGGCGAGCAACAGGAGCTGGTGCAAGGCCTCACGGGGGGGCGTTTCGACCTGGCGATTTTCTATGAACACGACCTCGACAGTACCATCGAGACCGAAGCACTGACGGCGCCGCAACGCCCCTACGCGTTGTTGCCGGTGGGGCATCGCTTCGCCGACCAGGCCCAGGTATCGCTGCGCGACCTGGCCCTCGAACCGATGATCCTGCTGGATGTGCAGCCCAGTCGCACCTATTTCGTGAGCATCTTCGAGGAGTTGGGCTTGACGCCCAACATTGTCTTCAGCTCGCCCTCCATCGAGATGGTGCGGGGCATGGTCGGCCAGTCCTTTGGTTTTGCCGTACTGGTGACCCGGCCGCAGTCCGCCTGCACCTACGATGGGCAACACCTGGTGTGCGTCGACATCGCCGAGGACGTGACCGGTTCGGCATTGGTGGCAGGCTGGCTCAAGCGCGCGCACCTCACCAAACCGGCCCAGTTGTTTGTGGACTACTGCAAGGAACAGTTCAGGCAATGGCTGCCTTGAGCCAAGGGATATGAACGCAACCCTGCTTTTGTGGCGAGGGGATTTATCCCCTCGCCACAGGTGCTATGTCTAGCGAGCCGCCCAGGCGTTGAAGCGTTGTTCCAGTTCCTCGCCATGGTCGACCCAGAACTCCGCGTCCACGGCTTGGGCTTCAGCCAGGTTGGCCTCGGCGGTGGGCAACTGTTCCTGTACCGCCGTCGGCAACAGCGCCAGTGCCTTGCGGTGCACCGGCCCATAAGGGATGTTTTCCGAAAACACCTTCTGGGTCTGCGGCTGGCTGGCAAAGGCAATGAACTGCTCGGCCAGGGCCTTGTTCGGCGTGCCCTTGACCACGGCCCAGTACTCCGGGTCGTAGAGGCTCTGCGGCCAGACGATGCTCAGCTTCATGCCTTCTTTCTGCGCCGACGCGATACGTCCGTTGTAGGCCGCACTCATCGCCACGTCCCCCGCCACCAACCACTGCGCCGGTTGCGCGCCGGCTTCCCACCATTGGATGTTCGGCTTGATCTGGTCGAGCTTGGCGAATGCCCGGGACACGCCTTCCGGGGTGTTCAGCACCTTGTACAAGTCCTGCGCCTTGACCCCGTCGGCCAGCAAGGCGATTTCCAAGGTGTACTTGGCGCCCTTGCGCAGGCCGCGTTTGCCCGGGTACTCGGCAACGTTCCAGAAATCCGCCCAGGACTTGGGCGCCTTGGCGAGCTTGCTCTGGTCATAGGCCAGGACCATCGACCAGACGTAGGTGGCGACCCCACATTCATTGAGCGCTCCCGGCACATAGTTCGCCGGGTCGCCAAGGCCTGCCAGGTCGAGTTTCTCGAACAGCCCCTCCTCACAACCACGCAACAGCTCGGGGCTCTCCACTTCGACCACGTCCCAGCTGGTGTGGCCGGCGGCGACCATGGCCTTGATCTTCGACAATTCACCGTTGTATTCGCCAGCCACGATGTTTCCCGCGCCGCTGGCGTTGAAAGGTTGGAAGTAGGCCTTGTCCTGGGCCTGCTTGGTGGCGCCGCCGAAGGAAATCACGGTCAGGCTCTGTGGCGCGGCCAGGACACTGGTACTCAGCAACGCCAGGGCACACGCAATATTGCAACGCAAGGATCTGGACATGAAGCGGTTCCTCGAAAATACCGGCTCGCCCGCACGAGCCGGTGACGGGACTCAAAAGTGACCGTAAATACGGGCGGCAAGGTCTACAGCAAAGGCTCTTGTCGGCCTGTTCATGGGTGTCGCCTGGCTGACCGCGAGGAATCTCCTTCCATTGAAATCGTCCTCCTCAGGCACCTTGCGGTCAGCAATCATTGGGTTCACAGAGATAGCTCGCCAGCCGATCCATCAAGCGGTCGCAGGCGGCCATTTGTTCAACGCTCACGTATTCGTCGGGCTTGTGCCCCTGGTCCATGCTGCCGGGGCCACAGACCACCGTCGGCACCCCGGCCTGATGGAACAGGCCGCCTTCGGTGCCAAAGGCGACGGTGCCGAACGCGTCGCTGCCGCACAGTTGCGCAACCAGTCGGGCGGCCGCGCTGTCAGGCGAAGTGGCCAGGCCCGGGTAGGCCGACAACGGTTCGAAGCGGATCGCCGTATCCCCCGCCACCGCCTGCATGGCCGGCAGCAGAGTCTGCTCGGCATAACCTTGCAATTGCTCGGCCACCACGAGGGGATCGAAATCCGGCAAGGCGCGCACCTCGAAATCGAAACGACAGTCCGCCGGAACGATGTTCAGCGCCGTGCCGCCGTGGACCACCCCGACCTGCACTGTGGAAAACGCCGGGTCGAAGCGCGGGTCGTGCCGCGAGGGTTCGGCCAGTTGCGCGCCGATCTCGCCCAACCGTCCGATCAGGCGCGCCGCCTGTTCGATGGCGTTGACTCCGTAAGGGGCATAGGCCGAATGACAAGCCGCCCCTCGGACATGACAACGCATCGCCAGCTTGCCTTTATGCCCCAGCACCGGTCGGAGTTGGGTGGGTTCGCCAATCAGGCACAGGGCCGGTTGCGCAATCCGCCGGACCAGCACCTCCAGCAAGCTGTGAACACCCAGGCAACCCACCTCTTCGTCATAGGAAAACGCCAGGTGCACCGGTCGCCGAAGGGGGCTGGACAAGAACACCGGCACTGCCGCGAGCACCGAGGCCAGATAACCCTTCATGTCCGCCGTGCCGCGCCCGAACCATTTGCCGTCCATCTCGGTCAGGCAGAACGGATCGACCGTCCAGGCCTGCCCGTCCACCGGCACCACGTCGGTGTGCCCGGACAACACCACGCCACCGGGCACCGCCGGGCCGATGCTCGCCAGCAGGTTGGCCTTGGTTCGCTCGGCGTTGTAGATCAGCTCGCTGTCCACGCCCAGCCCTTGCAAGTAGTCGCGCACGAACTCGATCAAGGCCAGGTTCGAATCGCGGCTGACCGTGGCAAAGCTCACCAGCTCGGCAAGCAGCGCGCGACTGCGCGGCTCACTCATCGCCCGGCACTCCATAACTCGGCGCCAGGGTCGGGTTGAGCGCACGGGTCAGGTAATCCTGCAATTGCGGTTGATAGGCGAGCCAGAGTTTTTCCAGCTCGCCGATGGGATTTTCCTCGGCCCAATCCACCCGCAGATCGACGATGGGCCAGGTCAGGTCATCGACCACCGACAGCGCCGCCGAATGCACCGCCCCGGCCTCCCCGCCCGCCGCCTGCCCAGCCTGCAGCGCGCTCATCAAGCGTGAGGCAAGACAACCACCGCCCTGCTCGAAGGCCGTGACCATGGCCTCGATCACCCCAGCGTTGGCCAACAGATTGCCGGCCGCCACGCATTGCTCACCGGTCACGGCGTTGTGGGTGCCCAGGGTATGCTCGCCGCTGAAAATCGCCGTGCGGCCCTCGGCATCGATCACCGCCACTTGCCGGTATTGGCTGTAGCCGTTGCGCGCCAGGGTCCGCTCCAGCGCCGCTTGCGCCGCCAGGCCGCCCGCCAGTTCATCGAGAACCTGCGGGCCCAAGGCCGGCAGAGTAATGTTCTGGCTCGACACCGCGCCGACGCCCGCGCGCAACCAGGGGCAACGGGCACCGACGGCAATGCTCGAGGAACTGATGGCGATGCCCAACTGGCCGGTTTCGACACAGCGTCCAACGATGGAAAAGGTCATGTTCCGTTCCTTACTCAGGGATCACCGCGATCACGTCGATTTCCATCAGCCACTGCGGCTGGCCCAGGGCACTGACCACCAGGCCGGTGGAAATCGGAAACACGCCTTTGAGCCACTTGCCGACCTCCTGGTACACCGGCTCGCGATAGCGCGGGTCGATCAGGTATGTCGTGGTCTTGACGATGTGGCTCAGGTCACTGCCGGCCTCTTCCAGCAATTGCTTGACGTTGCGCATGGCCTGCTCGGCCTGGGCACGAGGATCGCCCAGCCCCACCAGATGGCCGTCGAAATCGGTGCCGACCTGGCCGCGCACATAGACGGTGTTGCCGGCGCGCACGGCCTGGCACAGGTCGTTGTCCAGCGTCTGGTTCGGGTAGGTGTCCTTGGTATTGAACATGCGAATACGCGTGTGAGTAGGCATCAACGAACTCCCGTGAGACTGGTTTTCGAACGGTGTGAATCGCTGTCGAGGACCTGGGTCTGGCGCTGGGCAGCATCTTGATAGGCGAGATAAATGCGTTGCTTCACGATGTGGTCGGCAATATGCCGGGCGTCATGCCAGACGCCCCAGATGAACGCCGAGCCCCGTCGCGACAGCCAGGGCAAGCCGACGAAATACAGGCCCGGTTCAGTGGAAACGCCACGCTGATGCCGAGGCTTGCCATTGGCGCCGAGGGCGTCGACCTTCAGCCAGCTGTAATCCACCGAGTAGCCGGTGGCCCAGATGACACTGGTCACGCCGGCGGCAACCAGGTCCAGTTCCAGGATCGGCTGGGTCAGGCATTGCGGATCAGGCAGCCGGTGACGAGCTTCAGGTTCGAGGGGCAGGTCTAGGCCGTTGCGGGCGATGTAGGCGTCGGCGGCATCCAGCAGCGCCAGGTAGTTTTCGTCGCCGCGGGCGATGTTCTCGGCCAGGTTGTCTTCGAAGGTCACCACGCTGCCCTTGAACGCTTTCGTCAGGCCCACCAAGGTGATGCCTTCGTGGGCCAGCCGACGGAAATCCACGGTATGCCCCCCACGGGCACCGCTTACCGCGATGGTGACGTGCTCCTTGCCAGGCTTGACGGCCTCCGCATCCCATTCGCCGAGCACGCCCAGCCACCAACAGAAATCGCGGTTGCGATAAGCCCGGGGCGGACGATCATGAGCCCCTACCGAGAGATAGACCTGCTTGCCGGCGCGCTGCAGTTCATCGGCGATCTGCACCCCTGACGACCCGGCACCCACCACCAACACCGCCCCCTCGGGCAATTGCCCGGGGTTGCGATACTGAGCCGAGTGAAGCTGGGTGACCGTCGCCATGTCCGGCGCAATCGGTGGAATCACCGGCCGCTGGAAGGGCCCGGTGGCGACGACCACGTGGATCGCTTCGATCAGGCCTTCGGAGGTTTCAACGGTGAAGCCCGGACGGCCGATATTGCGCTCGACGCCCCGGACCTCCATGCCCGTACGGATCGGTGCGTTGAATTGGCGGGCATAGGCTTCGAAGTAATCGGCTACCTGGTCCTTCGTCGCGAAGGCATCCGGGTCGAGCCCTTCGAATTCCAACCCCGGAAAGCGGTCGTGCCAGGCCGGCCCATTGGCCACCAGCGAATCCCAACGCGCCGTGCGCCAGGCCTCGGCAATCCGATCGCGCTCGACCACCAGGTGAGGCACGCCTTGCCGGCTCAGGTGCTCACTCATGGCCACGCCGGCCTGGCCGGCGCCGATGACGAGCGTATCGATGTGTAGAGTTTCAACAGGCATGTCTGTGCACTTCCGACAATAGGTTCGATTCAGGCCGGCATGGCGCCGCCTCGGGTTCGGTGTTCTTGTTGTTCCGCGGTTGCGGTTATCGAGATGAGGTGTCGAGGCGATTGTGTTGGCAGGCGGGAATTTGCGAAACGAGGGTTTTTATCGTTGCAGGGAAGGAAAAAACTGGATGAACGCCCGACGAGGGATCAGGCGTTTCAAGAGGGGTCAAGATCTGAAGGGAATGGATGTTACTGACCGGCCTACTCCAACCGCGCCGGAAACGCCTTGAGCTCCAGCTTTTCCATCACCAGCTCAATGAACGCCGAAACCGCCAACGGCAATTGGCGCCGGCTCGGATAAAGCACATTCAAACCAAAGCCGATGCGCTGGTACTGCGGCAGCACCCGTACCAGCCTTCCGGCTTCCAGGTCCACGCGGCTCAGCGCCGAGGGCAGCACGGCGATGCCCAGGCCCGCCACGGCAGCCTTGCGCTGCGCCTGAGCGGTGTTGGCGTTGAAGCGGCTGGGAACCTGCACCTCCTGCTCGGCGCCGTCCGGGCCAATGAGCCGCCAGTGACTCAAGCCGCTGGGATGGGCGAAGCTCACGCTGTCGTGGTGAGCCAGGTCCTGCAGCGAAGTCGGCGCACCGCGCTTGGCAATGTAAGCGGGACTGGCAACCATGCCGTCACCGTCGTTCTTGATGAGTTGGCGCCCGACATAGCCGGAGTCCTGTAGCGGGCCGCCGCGAAAGGCCACGTCGATGCGGTCGGCAATCAGATCGACACGGGCATCGCTGAGTACGAAATCAAGCTGCACCCGGGGGTGCGCGGCGAGAAAGTCCGCCACCCATTGCATCGGGAAAAAATCGAAGAAATCCGCCATCGCCGCGATACGTACCAGGCCACTGGGTTCATCGCTGCCCTTCATCAGTTCCTGCCCCGCCTCGGTCAGCCCGTCCACGGCGCCGACGCAGCGCTCATAGAACCCCTGCCCCACCTGAGTCAGCGTGAGCTTGCGGGTGGAGCGTTGCAGCAGTCGCGTCCCCAATTGCGCCTCCAATTGCTGGACGCGCCGGCTCACGGTATTGGACGGCATGCCCAAGCGCCTCGCCGCTTCGGCAAAGCTGCCGCTGCGCACCACCTGGACAAACAGGGCGACATCATTCAGATCGAGCATCGGGGCGCTATTCCTTCATTTTTTGGATGAGTTCAATCCGATTGTATCGACTAATCAATCTATTGCCAGGCACTTATCCTTCTCCCATCGAGACCACCAACGCTCAAGCATCCGAGGTCAACCATGAACAGCATCGTCGCAGCACCACCGCGCACCATCGTCCACCGCACCCGGGGCAACCGCCACGGGCCGATCACCCGCCTCATGAGTCCGGGCGACCTGGGCCAGCTCTGCAAGCCCTTTGTGTTTCTCGACCTCTTCGCCTTCCAGGCCGACGCCATGCACAGAGGTTTCGGCATGCACCCGCATTCCGGGATCGCGACGCTGACCTACATGATCGAAGGTCAGGTGGCCTACGAAGACACCACCGGGCAATCGGGTGTACTGCCCAGCGGTGGCATGGAGTGGATGCAAGCCGGTAACGGCGTATGGCACGACGCCCGGCCGGTCGGCAGCTCGTCGATCCATGGCTTCCAGCTTTGGGTCGCGCTGCCGGCCGCTGAAGAAAACGCTCCAGCCCACAGCGTCTACCTGGCACCCGCCGATATCCCCCGGGAAGGTCCGGCGCGGGTGTTGCTCGGCCAACATGGCGCGGCTCGCAGCAGCGTTGCAGCCCCGGCGGGCATGAACTACTTGGCCGTGCAATTGAAAGACCAGGAACGCTGGCGCTATACGCCACCGGCTGGGCACACCGTCGCTTGGCTGGCGGTCAACAGCGGCAGCCTCGAGGCTGGCGGCAATGTCAATGCCGGGGAAATGGTGGTGTTCGAAGAATCCGGCGCAGCCATCGACATCGTTGCCCGTGGCGCGACCTCCTTCGTACTCGGCTCGGCGGTCAAGCATCCCCACGACCTGGTGATGGGTTATTACTCCGTGCACACCAGCGAGGCAGCCCTGGAAAAAGGTGAAAAGGAAATCCAGCGCATCGGCACCGTTTTGCAACAAGAGGGTCGGCTGGCCTAGCCGCCCCTCGACTCAATTCTATCTGTTCTCTTTTGAGGTGAATCATGAGCAACGTCGGTCTCGATCTTCTGCTGTCCCGCGCCCAGGTCGGCAAGCTGTCCCTGAAAAACCGCATGATCATGGCCCCCATGACCCGCAGCCGCGCAGGTGCCGGTGACGCCGCCACGCCCCTCATGGCCGAGTACTACAGCCAACGCGCCAGCGCCGGCCTGATCGTCAGCGAAGGCTCCCAAGTGTCGGCCCAGGGCAAGGGTTACCTGAGAACGCCGGGGATTTTTACCCCCGAACAAATCGCCGGCTGGAAACACGTGACCGACGCGGTTCACGCCGAAGGCGGACAGATGTTCCTGCAGCTGTGGCACGTGGGCCGTCTGTCCCATCCTTTGGTGCAAGTCAACGGTGCCCAACCGGTAGCGCCCTCGGCGATCAAGGCCGATGGCGAGATCTACACCCCCGAAGGCCTCAAGCCTTATGAACTGCCGCGGGCGCTGGAGCTCGATGAAATCCCCGGCGTGGTGGCTGATTTCCGCCAGGCCGCTGTCAACGCGAAGCTGGCCGGCTTCGACGGCGTAGAGATCCATGGCGCCAATGGCTACCTGATCGACCAGTTCCTGCGTGACGGCACCAACCAACGCACCGATGCCTACGGCGGCTCGGTCGAGAATCGTGCCCGTTTCCTCAAGGAGGTGGTCGAGTCGGTGATCGAAGTCTTCGGGGCCAGCCGGGTCGGCGTGCGCCTGTCGCCGATCTTCAGTTACTTCTCGATGAGCGACAGCAACCCGCAGGCGACCTTCGACTACACGGCCAGGATGCTCAGCCGCTATGGTCTGGCTTACCTGCACATCGTGGAACTGGGTGAAGGCCCGTTCGACTTCCAGGCACTCAAACGCCGCTTTGGCGGGCCGTACATCGCCAATGGCGGCTACAGCGCCGAACGCGCCGCCACCGCCATCAGCAATGGTGAAGCGGACCTGGTGGCGTTCGGCACGCCCTTTCTGGCAAACCCGGACCTGGTGGAGCGTTTCAAACGGGGCCAGGCGCTGAACGCCCCTGACCCGTCGACGTTCTACCAAGGCGACGAGCGGGGCTATACGGACTATCCGACCCTGACAGAGGCTCAAGCAGGCCAAGAGACTTAATACCCAAGAGCTGAGGAGCGAACCTGCTCGCGATAGCGGTGGCTGAGAATGCATCAAACATTCAGGTGCTTTCCGGCACATCGATCTGAAGCGGCACCACCCGCCTCGGCACCGGTCCTGGCGGTGTGGTTGTCGCGGCCTCGACCAGTGCTTCGACCGCCTGTTCGGCCATGGTCACGACGGGATGGGACAGCACCGCCTGGACCAGCCCCGTCTTCAACGCCTCGCGTGTCAGCGGCGTCAGGTCGTGGCACACCACCACGGGCAGGCGAAGCTGCTGTTCATGGAAGCTGCGCAAGGCACGCAACACGCCGGCGATGCCGCCGCCGGCCACATACAGCCCCGCCAGCTCGGGCTCGGCCGTGAGCAAGTCCAGCGTATTGCCATACGCGAACTCATCGTCCTCCAACGTCAGGCGCGACGCGAGCAGCTCCCATTCGCTGGAGTGCTCGGCCAGATAACTGCGAAAGCTCAGCTCGCACAACTCCTGGCACTGGAAACGCTGGCTGCTGAGCATGACGGCCGCCGCTCCGGGTCGACTCGCCAGGCGGCTGATGAACCAACCTGCCGTACGGCCCGTGAGGCGATTGTCCAACCCGACATACCCCGTGCCGCTGACGCTGGACAGCTCCGACAGCAGCGCCACCACCGAGACACCTGTCTCGCGCAATTGCGCAACCGCCTCCCGGACCCGGGGATGGTCCACCGCCACCACGCCCAGGCCGTCCACTTGATCGCGCAGGGCCAGGATGCGTTGCGCCACGATCACCGGGTCGAGGTCATCCAAATAACCCATCACCACGCGAATCCGTGCTCGCCTGCAGGTCGCGGCAGCGTTTGACAAGGCGTGGGCGAGCCCTTGGTAAAAAGGCACGCCGCTTTTCTGCAGCAGGAAGCCAAGCCGCAAGGTCGGACGGTCGTTGAGTACCCGTTGTTCGATAACGCCCTTGGCATGGAACCCCAACCGCGCGGCGGCTGCAGCGATGCGTTGGGCCGTGTCGGCACGCACATCGGCACGCAGGTTCAGCACCCGGTCGACGGTGGACAGGCTGACCCCGGCTTCCCGAGCGACATCGGCCATGGTGGGGCGAAGTAATCGGCGTGGTTTTTCTGACATGTTTTGACACCTCTACTGGGCATCATGAGGGGTTTTGACAGATTAAGCCATCACCCCATGGCCCTCTCCCCGGCAGCGCAATAGCATCAGGCCAAGCACATAAAAACAAACACCGCCGGAGTGCTTCATGACGATCCACATCTGCACCGCGCCTTGCTGCTGGGGCGTCGACGACGTCAAGAATCCTTTCCTGCCACCGTGGCGCCAGGTGCTCGACGAAGCGGCCGAGGCCGGCTATCGCGGCATCGAGCTGGGGCCATACGGTTACCTGCCATTGGACGCCGAAACCGTCAGTCCAGCCTTGTCCGAAAAGGGCCTGCAGGTGGTCGCCGGGACGATCTTCGACGACCTCGTCAACCCCGCCAACCTGCCCGAACTGCTGCGTCAGACCCACAATATCTGTGCGTTGCTCAAGCAATTGCCCGCCCTGAAAAAGCAAACCGGCCAGCGCCATGCCGGGCCCTACCTGGTGATCATCGACTGGGGCCACGAGGCGCGCGACTACGCAGCCGGTCACTCGGACCGCGCGCCCCGCCTGGACGATGCACGCTGGCACACGATGATGACGCACATCCGCGCCATCGCCGACATCGCCTGGCATCAGTACGGCATCCGCGCGGTCATCCATCCCCACGCCGGTGGTCACGTCGAGTTCGCCGACGAGTTGGCGCGCCTGGTGGACGACATTCCCGATGAAGTCGCCGGGTTGTGCCTGGACACCGGCCATCTTTACTACGCCGGCATGGACCCGGTCGCGTCGCTGCGCACCTATGCCCATCGCCTGGACTACTTGCACTTCAAGGACATCGACCCGGCGGTGTTCGACCAGGTGCTGAACGAACGCATCCGCTTCTTCGACGCTTGCGCCCGGGGCGTGATGTGCCCCATCGGGCGTGGCGTCATCGACTACCCGGCGCTGTACAGCCTCGTGCATGAACTGGGTTACGTGGGCTGCATTACCGTCGAACAGGAGCGTGACCCACGCCATGCGCAGGGCAGCCTCGACGACGTGGCCGCCAGCCGCGCCTACCTGGCCCGCATCGGTTTCTGATCACACAAGGACAACGTCATGATCAACGGCAGCAAAACAATCACACGGCCCATCCGCTGGGCCATGGTGGGCGGCGGCGAGCACAGCCAGATCGGCTACATCCACCGCTCGGCGGCTCTGCGCGACCGGAACTTCGAACTGGTCGCCGCGGCGCTGGATATCGACCCCGTCCGTGGCCGGGCCTTCGGCGAGCAATTGGGTATCGACCCCGCGCGCTGCTATGCGGATTACCTGAGTCTGTTCGAGCTGGAGGCGCAACGCCCTGATGGGATTGAGGCGGTGTCGATCGCCACGCCCAACGGCACCCATTACGCCATCACCCGCGCCGCCCTGGAAGCTGGGCTGCATGTGATCTGCGAAAAGCCGCTGTGTTTTACCCTCGAACAGGCCGAGGCGCTGCGCACCCTGGCGCACGCCAAGGGACGCATCGTGGGTCTGACCTACGGCTACGCCGGGCACCAGTTGATCGAACAGGCCCGGGCGATGATCGCGGCCCAGGAATTGGGCGAGATCCGCATGGTGCACATGCAGTTCGCCCATGGTTTTCACAGCGCGCCGGTAGAGGCACAGAACCAGGCGACCCAGTGGCGCGTCGACCCGCGCCAGGCCGGGCCCAGCTATGTACTGGGGGATGTCGGCACGCACCCGTTGTATTTGTCCAAGGTGATGCTGCCCGACCTCAAGATCAAACGCTTGATGTGCAGCCGGCAAAGCTTCGTTGCCAGCCGCGCCCCGCTGGAGGACAACGCCTACACCTTGATGGAATACGAAGGCGGCGCCATGGGCATGGTCTGGTCCAGCGCCGTGAACGCCGGTTCCATGCACGGGCAGAAAATCCGCGTGATCGGCTCCCGTGCCAGCCTCCAATGGTGGGACGAGCGGCCCAACCAACTGAGCTTCGAGGTCCAGGGCCAACCGGCGCAGATCCTGGAGCGCGGCATGGGCTACCTGCACCCCGCCGCGCTGCGGGACGACCGCATCGGCGGCGGCCATCCCGAAGGGCTGTTCGAAGCCTGGTCCAACCTTTATAGCCGCTTCGCCCTGGCCATGGATGCGGCCAACCGCGGCAATGCCGAGGCGCTGGCCGCCCTGCGCTACCCCGACATCGATGCCGGCGTGGATGGCGTGCGCTGGGTCGAACGCTGCGTGGAATCAGCCAACCTGGATTCAACCTGGGTCGCCTATTGATCCAATGCCCGCCAGCCAGGAAAAACACGTGTGGCGAGGGAGCAAGCCCCTCGCCACGGTCACGAGCGTTACTTGACGGAGAACAACAATGAAAATCGCCCTCGACCCCTACATGCACCGCCACCTGAGCCTGCCGGACCTGTGCCGCAAGACCGCCGAGCTCGGCTTCGAGTACCTGGAACTGTCGCCACGGGAAGACTTCCTGCCCTGGTGGGTACGCCCTCGCGCCCACAAGGAGCGGATCGCCGAGTTCAAGAAAGCCCTGCGCGACAACCATCTGCAACTGGCCTCGCTGCTGCCGATGTACCGTTGGGCCAGCCCTCATGAAGACGAACGCCGGGCAGCGGTGAACTACTGGAAGGAGGCGATCCAGGTCGCCGTGGAGATGGGTTGCACCACGATGAACTCGGAGTTTGGCCGCGGGCCGTCGCCTGATCGCGGGCATAAAGTCAGTTGCTGCGGTGGTGTGCACAGCCACGAATCGAGCGAAGCGGCCTGGTGGCGCTCGATGGAGGAACTGGTGCCTGTCCTGGAAAGCGAGGGCGTCACGCTGAACGTCGAGCCTCACCCGGAGGACTGGTGCGAAGCCCTGCAACCGGCCCTCGATATGCTCAAGACCCTCGGCTCGGACAACGTCAAGTTCCTGTACTGCACGCCCCACACCTTCTATTTCGGCGACGACATGAAAGCCATGATTGCCGAGGCCGGGTCGATGATCGCCCATGTCCACATCGCCGCCACCTACAACCACAAGGCCTCGTCCGGCCTGCGCTACATCATCAACCCACCCGGCGCCAAGGTCACCGTCCACCAGCACATGGACATGCACCAGGGCGAGATCGACTGGGACCTGTTCTTCAGTGAACTGGCCAAGACCGGCTTCGACGGCATCGTCACCGCGTGCGTATTCGGCTGGGAGGAACGGGCCGATGAATCCGGGCGTTTCATGCGCAAGGAAATCCAGGCCTACGTCGACAAGCACTTCAGGTAAACGGGCTCATTCCAACAACCGGACCAGCCGCGGCTCGATCGCCTGTTCACTCACCTCAAGCAGCGCCAGCGTCACCGGCAACTTGAACCGTCGCCGGCCGGCGCTGCCGGGGTTGAGGTAGAGCCGCTCGCCACGCCACTCGATCAGCGGTTTATGGGAATGGCCGGTGATCACCAGCCTCACGCCCGGGTCGAGTGGCGCCGGCACATCCGCGATGTCATGGACCAGCAGCACCGGCCATCCCCCCAAGTCGAATTGCAGGCAATCGGCAAGGTGCCCCGCCCACTCGGCCTGCAGATCGTTGTTTCCGCGCACCACGTGCAGTTCGCCGATGGATGCCAGGACGTCGAGGATTTCCGGGCTGCCGATATCACCGGCATGAATGATCCGCTCACAGCCTTGCAGCGCGGCAAGCGCTTCGGGGCGAAGCAGGCCGTGGGTATCGGAAATGACACCGACTTTCATGAAACCTTTCTCCCCGATCGTGTGTCGCCGCGTGTACCTGCCTCGTCGCAGTCAGCTAACATGCTGAATTCGAATAGGATAGGCTGCCCGTGAACAGTGCAGACCCGTCATGGAAAGGATACGTCAATGCTCGGACGCAAACAGCCAGAGCCCAAGATCGAAAGCCCCGATGAGGCCTTCTCCCCGCAAGCTGTGCGGGCAGGAGCGGCATTCCGGCTGACCGTGAGCTTCATGCTCGTGGTCGTCATCGCCTTCCTGGCCGTCGAAGGCTGGCGGGCCTGGCGCGACTACCGCGCCGCCTTTGCGTCTGCCCGGGATTCGGTGACGAATCTGGCGCGGGCGACGGCCCAACACGCTGAAGATACCATTCGACAAGTGGATGTGGTCACCGCCGCCCTCGCCGAACGGGTGGAGGGCGATGGCCTGCAGAACATGGACATCCCGCGCATCCATAAGCTATTGGTGCAGCAGGCCGCCATCATGCCGCAACTGCACGGATTGTTTATCTACGGCCCGGACGGCCAATGGCTGGTGACGGACAAGGAGACGATCCCGGAAATGGCGAACAACGCCGACCGCGACTACTTCCAATACCACCGCACCCACGAGGATCGAGGCGTGCGCATCGGTGACGTCGTCAAGAGCCGTTCCACCAACGACCTGATCATTCCCATTTCCCGTCGCCTGAACAACCCCGATGGCTCGTTCGCCGGCGTATTGCTGGGGACCGTGAAGGTCAGCTATTTCGTCGACTACTACGGCGACTTCAAAATCGATGGCAAAGGCGCGCTGGTCCTGGCCAAGCGCAGCGGAACGATCCTGGTCCGACGTCCCTTCGTCGCTTCGGTGATTGGCAAGAGCCTCGTCAACAGCGTGATTTTCAGGGAACATTTACCCACCTCCAACCAAGGGGTTGCCGAAGCCAAGGCCGTCGTCGACGACACCGAGCGCCTGTACGGCTACCGGGCCCTGACCACTTACCCGCTGGTGGTGGAAGCCGGCTTGTCCCGCGAATCGATCATCGCGCCCTGGCGCCGCGACCTGTTCAAGACCGGTCTGGTGCTGATTTTCCTGATCACGATTCTGGTGGGCTTCGGGCTCATCGTATTGAGCCAGCTGCGCTACCGCATGGCCATGGAGAAGCAGATTCGCAGCGCCCACCAGGCCATGCGCGACATGGCGCTGACCGACAGCCTGACCGGGCTGGGCAACCGCAGGCGGCTGGACATTGCCCTGGCCGATGAGATCCGCCTGGCCAGGCGCCAGGCTTCGTCCCTGGCCCTGATCATGCTCGATGTCGATTACTTCAAGCGTTTCAACGACAGATACGGCCATGCCGCCGGGGACGATTGCCTGCGGGCGATTGCAGCCGCGCTCAGGCAGACCATCAAACGGCCGGGGGACCTGGCGGTCCGCTACGGCGGTGAAGAGTTCACCGTGCTGCTGCCAAACACCGACAGCGCTGGCGCCACCCAGGTCGTGCAGCAAATCCTCGAAGCGGTCAGGGCCTTGAACATTGAACATGGCGACCATCCCTTGGGCATCGTGACCATCAGCGCGGGCGTCACCACCTGCCAGCCGAGCGGCGAGGACGTCACCCCGGCCATGCTGATCAGGGCCGCCGATGCCTTCTTGTACCTGGCCAAGAACACCGGGCGAAACCGCTGGTGCAGCGCCGACTCGACGCCGGGGTGAACCCTGCGGGAGCGCCGCGCATCGGTCAGGATCGTGCAAAACCAAGTCCACAGGTGCCGGCGAGGCGCCTGGCGGCTACAATGCGCGCTTCGACCGTGACCAGCCTGACTAAAAACAAATGTCCTTGCCCAAACATCATCTGGAATTGCTCAGCCCCGCCCGCGACGTGACCATCGCCCGCGAGGCCATCCTGCATGGCGCCGACGCCGTGTACATCGGTGGCCCGAGTTTCGGCGCGCGTCACAACGCCTGCAACGAGGTGGGCGATATTGCCCGGCTGGTGGAATTCGCCCATCGCTACCACGCCCGTGTGTTCACGACCATCAACACCATCCTGCACGACAATGAACTGGAGCCGGCCCGCCAGCTGATCCACCAGTTGTACGATGCCGGCGTCGACGCGTTGATCGTCCAGGACCTGGGGGTGATGGAGCTGGATATCCCGCCCATCGAGCTGCACGCCAGCACCCAGACCGACATCCGCACCCTGGCCCGGGCAAAGTTTCTCGACCAGGCCGGTTTCTCGCAACTGGTCCTGGCCCGTGAGCTGAACCTGCAGGAAATCCGCGCCATCGCCGACGAGACCGATGCGGCCATCGAGTTCTTCATCCACGGTGCGCTGTGCGTGGCCTTTTCCGGCCAGTGCAACATCTCCCACGCCCAGAACGGCCGCAGCGCCAACCGTGGCGACTGCTCCCAGGCCTGTCGCCTGCCCTACACCCTCAAGGATGACCAGGGTCGGGTGGTCGCCTATGAAAAACACCTGCTGTCGATGAAAGACAACAACCAGAGCGCCAACATCCGTGCCCTGGTCGAAGCCGGCGTGCGTTCGTTCAAGATCGAAGGCCGCTACAAGGACATGGGCTATGTGAAGAACATCACCGCCTATTACCGCCAGCGCCTGGACGATGTCCTCGAAGACCGCCCGGACCTGGCGCGCGCGTCCAGCGGGCGCACCGCGCACTTCTTCGTCCCCGACCCGGACAAGACCTTCCACCGTGGCAGCACCGACTATTTCGTCAGCGAGCGCAAGATCGACATCGGTGCCTTTGATTCGCCAACCTTTACCGGTGTGCCGGTGGGCGTGGTGGAAAAAGTCGGCAAGCGCGACCTGCAAGTGGTGACCTTCGATCCGCTGTCCAACGGCGACGGTCTCAACGTGCTGGTCAAGCGCGAAGTCGTCGGTTTCCGCGCCAACATCGCCGAACCCAAGGGTGAATTCGAAGAGGATGGCCAGAAGCGCTACCGCTACCGCGTCGAACCCAACGAAATGCCGGCCGGCATGTACCAGCTGCGTCCCAACCACCCGTTGAGCCGCAACCTGGATCACAACTGGCAGCAAGCGTTGCTCAAGACTTCCTCCGAGCGCCGGGTCGGCCTGGCCTGGGTCGCGCGCCTGCGGGAAGAGCGCCTGGAACTGACCGCCACCAGTGAGGAAGGCATCAGCGTCAAGGTCTCCCTGGACGGGCCGTTCGGCCTGGCCAACAAGCCGGAACAGGCCTTGGAGCAACTGCACGACCTGCTCGGCCAACTGGGCACCACCGAATACCACGCCACCGCCATCGAGCTGGATGCGCCCCAGGCGTTCTTCATCCCCAACTCGCAGCTCAAGGCGTTGCGCCGCGAAGCCATCGAAGCCCTGACCGCCGCCCGCATCGAAGCCCACCCACGCGGTGGCCGCAAGGCCGAGACCAGCCCGCCGCCGGTGTACCCGGAGTCGCACCTGTCGTTCCTGGCCAACGTCTACAACCAGAAGGCCCGGGACTTCTATCATCGCCACGGGGTCAAGCTGATCGATGCGGCGTTCGAGGCCCACGAGGAAACCGGTGAAGTGCCGGTGATGATCACCAAGCACTGCCTGCGCTTCTCGTTCAACCTCTGCCCCAAGCAGGCCAAGGGTGTCACCGGCGTGCGCACCAAGGTCGCGCCGATGCAACTGATACACGGCGATGAAGTGCTGACGCTGAAGTTCGACTGTAAACCCTGCGAGATGCATGTGGTCGGCAAGATCAAGGGGCACATCCTTGACCTGCCATTGCCCGGCAGCACGGCCCAGCCCGTGGTGGGCCATATCAGCCCTGAAGACCTGCTCAAGACCATTCCACGCGCGCCGCATTAAACAATACCCACCCGCTTCCCCTGGGGAGCGGGTGTTCCCAACATGTGTGTCCAGCACAGATACCCCCGTGGGAGCGAGCTTGCTCGCGATGGCGTCAACAGGATCAGCATAGATGCAAGCTGAGCCACCGCTATCGCGAGCAAGCTCGCTCCCACATTGGGTCGCGGGTGTTCACAAAGCGTGTGCCCCGCTCCCACACTGAGTGTCGGCTGGAATGGATTTTTCATTTCTGCGCCGTTTTCGCTTTTCCGGGCGACAAATGCTGTTCAAGGGCTCCCCCGCCGCGCGTTCGGGGTGTTAGGTTGTAAGTGATTGTTTCATCAACCGACACTTCTTCCCTGCAAAGGAATGCCTGCCACCATGAACTTCCCGTTCAAGCGTCTTGCCGTTGCCACCCTCGTACTGTCCAGCCTGTCGTCATTCGCAATGTCGGCCAACGCCAATATCACCGCACAACAAAGCGCGACCATCGTCAAAACCTTCTCCGACACTTCCATCACCGATTTCCGACAGTTCCTCGCAGAAGTCGCCAAAAGCGACCTCGCCAAAACCGCGAACCTCGGCCCGGCCATCAGCGCCTTCCAGGCCAACAAAACCCTGTCGGCTGAACAACAGAACGAAATCCATCGCCTGCTGGGCCTCTACGCCCGGGTGAAATATGGCAAAGCCGCCACCGAGACGCTGAAGGAACTGGTCGCCATCCCGACCTTTCGCAAGGACGGTGTAGCCCAGCACGAGAATCCGGAATTCCTCAAGATCGCCGACAAGATCAAAAGCCTGGCCGAGGCGTTCAAGCTGAACTTCCGCAACATCGACAACCGCGTCTATGAGATTTCCCTCGAAGGCAGCAGTGACGAAGTCGTCGGTATCCATGCCCATGCCGACGTGGTGCCGGTCACGCCGCAAAACTGGGTGTTGAAAGACGGCACCCGCCTCGATCCGTTCAAGGTCACCCTGGTGGGCGACCGCATGTATGGCCGGGGCACCGAGGACGACAAGAACGGCATCGTCGTGGCGCTCTACGCCATGAAGATCATCAAGGAAGAAAAACTGCCACTGGCGCGCAACTTCAAGCTGCTGGTCGACACCACCGAGGAAACCACCGGCGACGCCATTCCTTACTATTTCGAACGCAACCCGACGCCCAACTACAACCTGGCGCTGGATGGCGGCTACCCGGTGGTGATTGCCGAGAAAGGCTACGGCACCGTCATGGCGAACTTCGCCCGGCGTACGGCACAGGGCAAGGGCGCGCAAATCACCGCATTGACCGGCGGCCTGGCGACCAATCAGATTCCGTCGACCTCCGTGGCCACCTTTGCCAGTGACAAACCTGCCGAACTGGCCGCCGAGCTGCTCAAGGCCGCGACCGACTATGCCAAGCGCAACGGCGGCAATTTCGAAGTGGGCACGCAGGTCGTCGGCAAGGACGTGCAACTGACCTTCACCGGCGTATCCGCCCACTCCTCCGAGCCCGAGTCAGGCGTCAACCCGGTCGCGCGGATGCTGGACTTCATCAATGGCCTGGACGGCAAGGTCGCGCTCAAACACAACCACATCACCGACGCCGCCCGCTACGCCGCCGACAACTGGGGCCTGGACTATCTGGGCAGCAAACTGGGGATTGGCTTTTCCGATGCCTTCATGGGCCCGCTGACCGCGTCCCTGACGTTCGTCGGGATGGATGAGAAGACCTTCAAACTGGCGGTCAACCTACGGGTACCGGTCGGCAAGACCACAGAAGCCCTCAAGACTGACATTGCCGACAAGCTGGCCGCCTGGAGCAAGAAATCCCAGGTCGCGGTGGCCTTCGACTACTCCATCGACGAGCCGATGTACCGCAACCCCGAGGGTGAATGGGTCAAGGCTCTGTTGGCCGTGGCCAGTGAGAACCTGGGCATGGAACACAAATACGGCACCTCCGCCGGCGCCACCTCGGTCCATGACCTGCCCAACGGCGTGCAATTCGGCCTGGCGATGCCCGACGTCAAGTACACCGGCCACAACGACAACGAATTCAAGACGGTGGAGCAGTTTCTGCTGGACTTGCAGATCGTGACCGAGATGATGGGGCGGATCGGGCAACTGCCGAAGTTGTAAAACACCCCTGTGGGAGCGAGCTTGCTCGCTCCCACAGGGTTATGTGCGCAGCCAGGAGGTATCCCTTACCAGGTGAGCACCGCGCCCACCGCAAAGGTGTCGGTGTCTTCGTTCTGGGCGCTGGTGTCGTGGCCGTTGATTTCGAACTGGTTGTACTCGGCCACGAGCTTGAGGTTGTCGTTGATGTCGTGGAACAGCGCGATGCCCCGGGTTTCGTAATCGGCGCCACTGCCTACCACGCCGTTGCCGTCGTCATCGGTCTTGCCGTAGGACAGCGCCAGGCGGTTCTTGCCCAGCTTGTACGAGCCCTGCAACAGGTAACCCTTGCTGTCGACATTGCGCAGGGTGGCTTCACCGGCGTTGTTGGTGAAGAACGGGTTGATGCCCTTGGCCTGGAACCCCGAACCGGTGAGCGACAACCCACCCATCTTGGCCTGCACACCATACCCCAGGCCTTTGGAAGTCACCGATTCGACGGTGGAATCGGTGTTGTCCGAGGTCTGGTAGCTGCCGTTGAGCCAGCTATAGATCTTCGCCCCGCCCAGGTCGAACTGGTAGGTGATCTCGCTCTCGGTGCGCGGGTTTTCCTGATAGGCCTTGCCGGTAGCGCTGTTGTCGTTGGTGTCCACCGGGTCCATGATCCCGACCGCCACCCTTAGCCCGTCCATCACCGGCGTGCGGTAGGTGATCTGCGAGGTCGGGAACGGGTACGGATAACCGCTGCCGATGTTGCCAAACGACACCCCACCGCCGTCCACCAGTCCCAGGGTGTCGCTGACCTGACCATAACCGGCCAGCAGTTCGTCCAGCAGGATGTTGGAGCGGGCAAACAGGCCGAAGTCCTTGCCGATCAGCACTTCGCCCCACTCCGGATTGGCCACGGTGCCGTAGAACTGCCGTACGTCGATGGCGGTGTCGGTGCCATTGGTTTCACTGTCGTTGATGGTCACCCAGAACGAAGCCCGGGCGCCGAGCTTGAGGTCATCGACCTGCTTGCCCATGTTGAAGCCCAGGTAGTTGGGCAAAAAACCCATCTTGACCCGCGCCTGCCGACGGTCGTACTGCTCACCCGCGCGGTCCACGTCGCTGTTGACGTAGAAGGCGTTGATGTAGCCGTCGGTGGAAAAGGTGGTCTGGTCCTTGTCGTACAGCATGATTTCAGCGTTGGCCCAAGACGTCAGGCCCAGGCTGGAAAGACCGGCGATGACCGCAGGCAAAAAACGCAGGCAGGTATTCTTATTGTTGTGCATGGCGCGCTCCGCAACAGGGGACGGGATGTCGGAGGCGATTATCGAAAGGTGCCAGGGCGCGTCATACGCTGCCTTGGAGGCAATTGGCGAATGCTTTGGCAGCGCCGGCCCGGCGCGGCAGTTTGGGTGTAAGACGGCGAGGACGAGGGGCGCGACAGCTTGGGTGTAAGACTGCGTTGCCGACGGGCGTGGTACTTTGGGTGTGGGCCGGTTGTCCTGCTTATTGTGGGAGCGAGCTTGCTCGCGATGGCGGCAGGTCATTCAACAATACGGTTGGCTGACACAGCGCTATCGCGAGCAAGCTCGCTCCCACAGGTTTGCACCGTGTTGCTGTTGTGGCGAGGGAGCTTGCTCCCGCTGGCCGGCGCAGCAGGCCCCCTCGCTATCAGCTCAGAACCTCGGCTTGACGGTCTTCCACTCCGGCCGGTAGCGCTGCATCTGCCGCACATCGTCGCGCTGGCGGATGCCGCAACTGAGGAACTGGTCATGCAGCTTGCCCAATTGATCCCGGTCCAATTCCAAGCCAAGGCCCGGCGCCCGGGTGATCTTCACGCAGCCGTCGACAATCGGCAGTTTGCCGCCCTTGATCACTTCTTCATCCGGCTCCTGCCACGGGTAATGGGTGTCGCAGGCGTAGTCCAGGTTCGGCACCGCGGCCGCCACGTGGGCCATGGCCATGAGGCTGATGCCCAGGTGCGAGTTCGAATGCATCGATACGCCCAGGCCGAAGGTGCTGCACATTTTCGCCAGGGCCTGGGTGTCCCGCAGACCACCCCAGTAATGGTGGTCGGCCAAGACGATCTGCACGCTGTCCAGGGCCACGCTGCGGCGGAACTCATCGAAATCGGTGACCACCATATTGGTCGCCAGCGGCAGCCCCGTGCGTTTGTGCAGTTCGGCCATGCCTTCGAGCCCTGGCGTCGGGTCTTCGTAATACTGCAGGTCATCCCCCAGCAGCTCGGCCATGCGAATCGAGGTTTCCAGGGACCAGTTACCGTTGGGGTCAATGCGCAACGGGTAGCCGGGAAAGGCCTGTTTCAGCGCCTTGATGCAAGCGACTTCATGTTCCGGATCGAGGGCGCCGGCCTTGAGCTTGATGCTCTTGAAGCCATAATCCTGGATCATCCGCCGGGCCTGGGCGACGATCTGCCGTTCGTTGAGCGCCTCGCCCCAACTGTCGGGCGGGTACGGCGAATCGATGTGCTCGGCGTATTTGAAAAACAGGTAGGCACTGAACGGGATCTCGTCGCGAATCGCGCCGCCCAGCAGGTCCACCAGCGGCACGTTCAGGGAGTGGGCCTGCAAATCCAGACAGGCCACTTCGAACGCCGAGTAGGCATTGCTCACCGCCTTGCTCGCATGGGAGCCCGGTGCCAGTTCGGCGCCGGCAACGCTGGCCGGTTTATGCGCGGCGACGGTCGCCTGGACGATGGCCCGCAACTGATTGAGGTTGAACGGGTCCAGGCCGATCAACTGGCTCTGCAACTGCTGCTGGATCGCCAGGGCCGGGGCATCGCCGTAGCTCTCCCCCAGGCCGATGTAACCGTTGTCGCTCTCGATCTCGATGATCGAGCGCAGCGCGAACGGCTCATGGATACCGCTGGCGTTGAGCAAGGGTGGATCGCGAAAAGCGATGGGGGTCACGGTGACGCGTTTGATCTTCATACAGCGGCTCCCGATGGGCCAGGGTTCAAGGCTTGGTTTTTTTCCGGCTGATTGGCTTCGGCAACGGTTTCGGGCCGGCCGGACAGTGAGCTCGGGGTATCGCGCTTCGGCGTGGTGCGGGCGAAAAAGATCACCACGGCGGCTACGAGCGAGGTGGCGGCCAGCCCATACAGGCCACCCTCGATGGAGCCGGTGGTCTGCTCCAGGAAACCGAAAGCCGTGGGCGCGACGAAGCCGCCGAGGTTGCCGATGGAGTTGATCAGGGCGATCACCGCCGCCGCGATGCGCGCATCCAGGTAACCCTGGGGGATCGGCCAGAACAACGCCGACGCCGCCTTGAAACCAATCGCCGCGAAACAGATCGCCACGAAGGCGAAGATCGGCCCGCCGGTGGTGGACATGAACATGCCGAACGCGGCGACCACCAGCGTCACCGCGACCCACGCCTGCTGGAATTTCCATTTGCCGGCCAGGGCCGCGAAGCCGTACATCGCGACGATGGAAATGATCCATGGAATGGAGTTGAGCAAGCCGACCTGGAAGTCACCCAGGTTGCCCATTTTCTTGATCATGTTCGGTAGCCAGAACGTGGCGCCGTAGATGGTCAGGGCGATGGAAAAGTAGATGAAACAGAACAGCGCGATCTGTCGGTCGGCCAGCAACTTGAACATCGACGGCTTGATCACTTGCGCCGCTTCCCGGGCCCGCTGCTCTTCGGCGATGGCGGCGATCAATACGGCTTTCTCTTCAGCCGTCAGCCATTTGGCCTGGCTCGGGTGCGATTGCAGCCAGAACCAGACGAACCCGCACAGCACGATGGAGGCGAAACCTTCGATCAGGAACATCCACTGCCAGCCATGCAGACCCATCCCGCTGATGTGCAGCAAGGCGCCAGACACCGGGCCGGAAATCACCGAGGCGATGGCCGAACCGCTGAGGAAGATCGCCATCGCCTTGCCGCGCTCGTTGGCGGGCAGCCATTGGGTGAAGTAGTAGATGATGCCGGGAAAGAAGCCCGCCTCCGCCGCGCCAAGAATGAAGCGCAGCACATAGAAGCTGGTTTCACCTTGCACAAAGGCCATGGCCATCGCCGCCGCGCCCCAGGTGAACATGATGCGTGTCAGCCAGGCCCGCGCGCCGTAGCGTTGCAGCAGCATGTTGGACGGGACTTCGAACAGCGCGTAGCCGACGAAGAACAACCCGGCGCCCAGCCCATAGGCGGCAGCGCCGATGCCCAGGTCGGTTTCCATATGGCTGCGCACGAAGCCGATGTTGACCCGGTCGATGTAGTTGACGATGAACATCACCACCACCAACGGCAGTACATGACGTTTGACCTTGGCCGCCGCGAGCGCCAGGGTGCTGTCATGGGTGGAGTCCGTTACGTTATTCAAGGGGTGCCTCCCGATCATTGTTTTTGTGGGGAACGGGACGATGATGGACACGGTGGATTGTTCCCGTCTAATCTAACTTGGCACTTGATTGATACCTGGATTGAATCAATGTTTGAACTGGCCCAGTTGCGCTGCTTCACCACCGTGGCGACCGAACTCAACTTCCGTCGCGCCGCCGAACGCCTGAACATGACCCAGCCACCGCTGAGCCGGCAGATCCAATTGCTGGAACATCACCTGGGCGTTGAACTGTTCACCCGCAGCACCCGCAGCGTGGCACTCACCGCCGCCGGCCGGGCGTTTTTCATCGAAGCGCAGAACCTGTTGGAGCAGGCGCAACAAGCCGCCGTGGCGGCCCGGCGCTTCGCCCAGGGCGACATTGGTTCGGTGACCATCAGCTTCGTCGGCAGCGCGGTGTACGAGTTCTTGCCCAAGGTGATTGCCGAAGCGCGGTTGAAGCAGCCGCAGGTCAAGATCGTCCTCGCGGAGATGAACACCTACCAGCAGCACGAAGCCTTGCGGGCACGGCGCATCGACCTGGGCATCGTCCGCTCGCCACTGCTGGAAACCGGCTATGCCACTGAATGCCTGGTGCGCGAACCCTTCGTGCTGGCGGTCCCGGCCGGGCATCCCCTGGCGACTGCCGACACGGTGAGCGTCCAGGACCTGGACGCCCAGCCGTTCCTCATGTACTCGCACTCCGCCTACCCGCCCTTCAACGAACTGCTCACCGGCATGCTCCGCTCGGCCCGGGTCGCGCCGCAATTCGTGCAATGGCTGGGGTCATCGCTGACGATCCTGGCCCTGGTCAACGCCGGCATGGGCCTGGCCCTGGTCCCGCGTTGCGCCACCAGCGTGGTGTTCAAGCAGGTGGTGTTCCGTGAGATCGACCTGGGCGAAGGGGTGCAGAGCGAGTTGCACCTGGTGTGGCGCGAGGACAACGACAACCCGGCGTTTACCATGTTGCTGGAGGGGATCCGGGGAGCGGTTCGCGAGGGGTTGTGAATGCGCCACCACGGCTAAGAGGGGTCATCCCCTCGCCACAGGTTATTGCGTCAGGCTCCGGACCAGTGCTGCCGGTACTCCAACAGGAAGTCCACGAAGGCACGCACCCGTTGCGGCACATATCGGCCATGGGGATACAGCAAGGTAAACGGACGCGAGCGCCCCGCAAAAGGCGCAAGTACCTCCACCAATTGCCCATTGGCCAGCTCCTGCTCCACGATGAATTTGTAGGTCTGGAACAAGCCGGCGCCATGTTTGGCCAGCGTCACACCACCGAGCACGTCGTCCGAACAGCAATACCCTCCTTCGCCGAACACCTCCTTTTCCTTGCCCTCGACATTGAACAACCAGGAAATCCGGCGCCCGCTGCTGGGCAATTCGAACTGGATGCACTCGTGGTCGTCCAGGTCTTCAAGGACCTGCGGCGTGCCGGCCTTGCGCAGGTAATCCGGGGACGCGACCACCACCAGTTTCGCGTCTTCCAGCAGACGGGCGATCATCGACGAGTCCGGCTGGGCCCGCACCCGGATGGCGAGGTCATACCCTTCGGCAACGAAATCGATGTTTCGATTGCTCAGGTGCAGGTCCACGCTGACCCGCGGGTACAGCGCCCGAAAGGCCGGCAGCAACGGCAGGATCCGATGATGCCCATAGGTGGTGGGCAGGCTGATGCGCAGTTGCCCGGATGGCACCGATTGGGCGCCCATCATTTCCTGTTGCGCCTCGACCAGTTGCGTCAGCGCCTGCCGGCATTGTTCGAAATAGGTCTTGCCGGCTTCGGTCAGGCGGATGCTGCGGGTGGTGCGTACGAAAAGCCGTGAGCCCAGGCGCTCTTCCAGGCGAAAGATCGAGCGGCTCACCGCCGCCGGGGTAACCCCCGCCAACTGCGCCGCGGCCGTGAAACTGCCCGCCTCCGCCGCGAGGCAGAACAGTTCTATGCTGCCCAACTGCAGGTCTTCGAAATGCCGCTTCATGATTCGTTACACCGCGTATCAACTGAAGTTTTCAAAGGCCTGTTTATCAGCCCATGGCGTATAAATACAGTGGCCTTGCAATATGCGGGCGTTGTCCTGCGTTCATTTCCCATCAGTTGGAGTGCAACATGCCTTTCGTCAACGTACGAATTACCCGAGATGGCGTCACCCGTGAACAGAAAGCCCAGGTGATTGCCGAAATCACCGAAACCCTCCAGCGCGTGCTGGGCAAGGACCCTCACTTGACCCATATCGTGATCGAGGAAGTCGACACCGATAACTGGGGATACGCGGGGATGACGACGACGGCGTATCGAAGTCTTCCCAAGGAGTAGCGCTCCACCCTTGCGAGCCCGGTCCGATTGACCGGGCTTTTTTTTGCCTGCCAACCCGACAACACTGTGGGAGCGAGCTTGCTCGCGATGGCGGCGTGTCAGTCAACATCACTCCCGACCGACCTGACGCCATCGCGAGCAAGCTCGCTCCCACAGGGGCCCTTGTCATTGATTACATGACGTATCAACTCAAGTACCAGAAGTCTTATTTATCAAACCCTGAGGTATCAATACCCTGAGCTCAACCACCGCCATACAGGCGCATCGGTTCCATTCAATGTGATCAGGAGTCAATCATGAGTCTCAACAAAACCGTCATCATCACCGGCGCTTCCAGCGGGATCGGCCTGGGTTTGGTCAAGGCGTTCCTGGCCCGGGGGTATAACGTGGTGGGCAATGCCCGCTCCCCGTCCGGACTGGACGCTGCCGCCGCCCAGCTCGGTCACCCGGCCGGTTTCATGGGTGTGGCCGGCGACATCGCTGACCCGGCCACTTCAACCGCCCTCATCGCCCAAGCTGTCGAGGCATTTGGCGCCGTTGACGGGCTGGTGAACAACGCTGGCTTCTTCCTGCCGAAACCCTTCGTCGAATACAGCCCCCAGGACCTGGACGCGCTGCTGGACACCAATCTCAAGGGCCTCGTCTACGCCAGCCAGGCCGCTGCCGCGCACATGATCGGTCGTCAGCGCGGCTTCATCATCAACATTTCAGCCGCCGTGGCCCTGCAGCCGAACATCCAGGTCCCGGCTGCGCTGCCCGTGTTGATCAAGGGCGGCGTCAACCAGATGACCCGCGCCCTGGCCCTGGAACTGTCGCCCCACAACATCAAGGTCAACGCGGTCGCCCCCGGCATCATCGACACGCCCATGCACGACCCGGCGCACCGCGACTTCCTCGACAACCTGGCCCCGGCCGGTCGCGTGGGCACCATCGAGGAAATTGCCGAAGCCGTGTTGTACCTGGCGGGCGCTGATTTCACGACGGGCGCGATACTGCCGGTGGACGGCGGGATGAGCACCGGCAAGTGGTAGGAAAAACTGTGGGAGCTTGCTCGCGATGACGCCAGAACAATCTCCCCATGCCCTACTGGCCCGACACAATCGATTCCTGCGCCACCCGCTGGAAAAACGTCTGCGCACGATGATCCTGGGTATAGGCCACGTTCAACCGCAACCAATCGCACGCCTCCCCTTGGGGCAGGAACGTCGAACCCTGGGACAGTTGGATCTGCAACTCCCGGGCGATCTGCTGCACCCGTTGTGCCGCCAGGCACCGAGGCCTGGCCCAGACGAACATCCCCCCCATCGGCTCGGCAAACACCTCCCAATGGGCCGGGTCCAGTTGGCGCAGCGTACTTGCCATCTGCTTGTTCAGGCGTTGGCGCAAGCGCTGGATCAGCTTGCGATAGGCACCGTTGGCCAGCAACGTCGCTACCACGTTTTCCGCCAGCAGCGAACAACCGATGCCGGTAATCATCTTGACTTCGGCCAGGCGCCGGATGATGTCGGGCTGGGCGACCACGTAACCGATGCGCAGCGAACTGGACAAGGTCTTGGAAAAACTCGCCAGGTAGATCACCCGGTCCAGGGCATCCAGGGAGGCCAGGCGGGACGTCGGGCCATTCTGGAAATCGGCGTAGATGTCGTCTTCGATGAGGCGAAAGTCATGGGCCGTCGCCAGTTGCAGCAGACGATAGGCCACGCTCGGCGCCAGGCTGGTGCCGGTGGGGTTCTGGTACATGCTGTTGATGAAGAAATACGAGGGTTTGTGCTCGACGAGAAGCTGTTCCAGGCGGGCGATGTCCGGGCCTTGGGCGGTTCTCGGCACCGCCACGGTCTTGACCCCCTGCAGCCTCAGCAGATTGAACAGGTTGTAGTAGCCGGGGCTTTCCACCAGCACCAGGTCGCCGGGCTTGAGCAGGGTTCGCACCAACAGGTCGAGGCCCTGGCTGGCGCCTTGGGTGGTGATGATCTGTGCCGGGTCGACGTGAATGTCGATCAGGCCCAGGCGTTTTTGCAGTTGCAGGCGCAGATGAGGCGAACCCAACGGGGTGCTGTAGTTGAACAATGCGTGGTTGTCGCTGCGCACCACCTGGCGGATCGCCTGGCCCAGGTCGGTGTCGTCACGCCAGGCGTCGGGCAGCCAGCCGCAACCGAGCTTGAGCTGCGTCGATTCATTGTCGAACAACCGCCACGACGGATTGTCCGTGTCAGGTAGCGGCTCCACTGGCCGGACCAACTGCTGCGCGACAAAAAAGCCCGCGCCATGCCGAGACTCCAGCACCCCACTGGCAACCAGTTGGTCATAGGCCTTGATCACGCTCGACAGGCTCAGGCCATTTTCCCGGGCCAGTTGGCGAATGGACGGCATTCGCGCGCCAGGGCGAATGCCATGGGCGTTGATCCAGGCCGTGAGGTGCGTGACGAGCTGCCGGATCATGGGCTCGGCAGTGTAGCGATCAATCTTCAGGTCCACGGCGGGCACTCTTGGCTAAGTGTTCTCGATTTTCGAGAAAACAGTTAAACACAAATGGCCGGCGTCTGTTCCTTGTTTGCGTTGTGCCCGGCGGTGATAGTCCCCGGGACTTCATGCGTACCCTTTAAGGAACACTCTTGAACCCACAGCATCAACATGCCTGGGGGCTGGCTTTCGGCCTCTGCCTGATCACCCTTGCGGTCAACCTGCAGGCGCCGCTGTACACCACTTATGCGCAGTTGTCCGGCTCCGGGGCCGGGGCCACGGCGGTAGCGTTTTCCGGTTATGTGCTGGGGGTGTTGCCGGTCCTGCTGGCGTTCGGTGGGTTGGCCGACCGGGTGGGCCGCAAGCCGTTGATCCTGGTCGCGCTCGGGTTGTCGATGCTGGCGACGCTGGTGACGTTGCTCTGGCCAAACCTGGTGGCACTGGGCGTGGCGCGCTTGATGATGGGGGTCGGCACGGGGCTGGCCTCGGCCACGTCGACCGCCTATATGACAGAACTCATGGCAACCCGCGATACCCGCTCGCCGGCCAACCGGGTCACCGCCAGCACCTCCCTGGGCTTTGGCCTGGGCGCGGCGTTGACCAGTCTGTTCCTGTTCGTTCATCCCAGCGCCACGCCCGGCAGCTTCTGGTTGCAACTCCTGTTGGCCGCCCTGGCGATTGTCGTGGTCTGGCGGCTACCGGACCCGGCGTTGAAAATCACAGACGCGCCGCTGCTGCGCCTGCCTTTGTTTCCCGCCGGCAGCCTGCCCTACAGCTTTTCCATGCTGTTGGCCTGGGCGACTTCGGGCCTGGTCATCGCCATATTGCCGTCGGTGCTGGCAACCCACGATTTGCAGCGTTGGTCGGGCCTGTCGACCTTCACGGTCATCAGTTGCGGCTTGCTCTTCCAGCCTTGGGTGCGGCGCATGTCGCCGGCCAGGGCCACGGGCCTGGGGTTGTTGATCCTGCCGCTGAGCTACGCGTTGCTGGCCTGGGGCGCGAGCGCCGGCTCCCCGCTCGCCGTGTTGCTGGGAGCGCTGGGCGCCAGCAGCGCTTGCTACGGTTTCCTGTACCTGGGTGGGTTGTCGGCCGTCACGGCCATGGCCGGCGCGGAAAAGGCTCGGGTCAGTGCCGGTTTTTTCCTGTTCGCCTATGTCGGGTTCAGCATCCCGGTGGTGGTGACCGGGTTGCTGGCCGATCATTTCGGCGCGGACGTGGCGTTGATCGTGTTCGGCCTGGCGTTGTTGGCTGGGGTGTCTGTTACCGGATGGCGCATCGTCCGGACCGAGGCTTATGTGAGCCACCTGTCCCACGGCTGAACACACCCACCTGTGGCGAGGGAGCAAGCGCCCTCGCCACAGGTGCTGGCTGAAGGATTGGGGGAAGCCTTGGACAGCTCGACACTGCGCTCGGCAAAGTCGTATACCATATCCCCACCTAAGCCGAACGATCTGCCGCCGTGACTTTATCCAAGTTCAACCTGCCTGACCTGGGCAACACCCCTTCCACCTCGGAAATCATCACCCGCCATCTGCGCGACGCCATCGTGGCTGGGCATTTTGCCGAGGACGAGCCGATTCGCCAGGATGACATCGCTCGCCAGTTCAACGTCAGCAAGATCCCCGTGCGCGAGGCCCTCAAGCGTCTGGAGGCCGAAGGCCTGGTGATGTTCCAGCGCAATCGCGGGGCGATGGTGACGCGCATTTCCGAGGCGGAGCTGGCGCAGATGTTCGAGGTGCGCATGCTCCTGGAAGACAAAGTGCTGCGCCTGGCGATTCCCAACATGACCGAAGACACCTTCGCCCGCGCCGAAAGCATCTGCCGGGAGTTCGTCGGTGAAGACGACGTCGGGCGTTGGGCCGAACTGAACTGGCAACTGCACGCCTGTCTCTACGAACCGGCACAACGGCCGTTCATGGTGAGCCTGATTCGCTCGGTCCACGACAAGCTGGAGCGTTACTTGCGCATGCAGATGAGCCTTTCGGCCGGTAAGGACCGAGCCGATCACGAGCACCGGGAAATCATCAAGGCCTGTCGCGCCGGTGATGTCGAGCGGGCCGTGGCGCTGCTGGACGAACACATTGCCGGGGTCTGCGAGACCTTGTTCAAGTTCCTGCCTTCCACCCATTGATGGGCCAACGCTGTGCCGATTTCGTCATCGACGACAGATAAAACCATCAAGCCGTCGCCCCTGGGCGCGGGCCACGCTTGCCGTCACTCATCTGAACGGACGTGGCCCTCCCATGAAACGCATCACCGTGATCGATTCCCATACCGGCGGCGAACCGACCCGACTGGTCACCGACGGTTTTCCTGACCTCGGCCAGGGCAGCATGGCCGAGCGCAAGCAACGCCTGGCCGCCGAGCATGACGCCTGGCGCACCGCCTGCGTGCTGGAACCCCGGGGCAGCGATGTGCTGGTGGGGGCGCTGCTCTGCGAACCGGTGGACCCAAGCGCCTGTGCCGGCGTGATCTTTTTCAACAACAGCGGCTACCTGGGTATGTGCGGCCACGGCACCATCGGCCTGGTGGCGTCACTGGCCCACCTGGGCAGGATCGGCCCCGGCGTGCACAGCATCGAAACCCCGGTGGGCACGGTACAGGCAACCTTGCACGAAGACCGCTCGGTCAGCGTGCGCAACGTGCCGGCCTATCGTTACCGCAAGGCACTGGCCCTGGAAGTGCCCGGCATCGGCCAAGTGGTGGGCGATGTGACCTGGGGCGGCAACTGGTTTTTCCTGATCGCCGAACATGGCCAGCGCGTGGCCGGCGACAACCTCGACGCATTGACCGCCTACACCTACGCCGTACAGCAAGCCTTGGAGCAGCAGGGTTTTCGCGGCGAGGACGGCGGCCTGATCGACCATATCGAACTGTTTGCCGATGACCCGCAAGCCGACAGCCGCAACTTTGTGCTCTGCCCGGGTAAGGCCTATGACCGCTCCCCTTGCGGCACCGGTACCAGCGCCAAACTGGCGTGCCTGGCGGCCGATGGGAAATTGCAGCCTGGACAGATCTGGCGCCAGGCCAGTGTCATTGGCAGCGAGTTCGAAGGTTCCTACGAACGCTCGGGCGAGCGCATCGTGCCAACCATTCGCGGTCGCGCCTACATCAGCGCCGAAACCACTCTGATCATCGACGCGGACGACCCGTTCGCTTGGGGCATTCGTCCTTGAGCCAGGGCCATGTCGCCGACGTGATCGTCATCGGCGCGGGCATCATTGGCGCGGCCTGTGCCCAGGCATTGGCCCGGCGCAACGTCAACGTGCTGGTGCTGGACGCTGGTTGGCACGGTGCCACGGCGGCCGGCATGGGGCATCTGCTGGTGCTGGATGACAACCCGGCGGAACTGGCCCTCAGTCAATACTCCCTGCAACGCTGGCGCGAACTGGCCCCGGCCCTGCCCGAGGGTTGTGCCTGGCGCAACAACGGCACCTTGTGGCTGGCGGCCAATGCCGAAGAAATGGCCGTGGCCCAGAGCAAATACCTGAACCTGCTGGCCCATGGCGAAGCCTGTGAATTGATCGGCCAAGCCGCTCTGCGTCAGCGTGAACCCGAGCTACGCCCAGGGTTGGAAGGCGGGCTGCTGATCAAGGGCGACGGCATCCTCTACGCTCCGGCGGCCGCCCGCTGGATGCTGGACGCGCCGGACATTCGCCAGCAACGGGCACAGGTCAGCGAAGTCGACGGTCACCGCGTGCGCCTCGGCGACGGTCGCTGGCTGAGCGCCGACGCGGTGGTCCTCGCTAATGGCATCCAGGCCACCGAGTTATGCCCGGAACTGCCGATCGAGCCGAAGAAGGGCCACCTGCTGATCACCGACCGCTACCCCGCCACCGTCACTCACACCCTGGTGGAACTGGGCTATGTCACCAGCGCCCATAACGCCAGCGGGCCGTCGGTGGCGTGCAATATCCAACCACGCCCGACCGGACAATTGTTCATCGGCGCATCACGGCAGTTCGGCACCGTCGATCCGCAGGTGGAAGGCTGGATGCTGGCGAAGATGCTCAAGCGCGCCGTCGAATACATGCCTGGGTTGGCGCATCTGAACGGCATCAGGGCCTGGACCGGTTTTCGCGCAGCGAGCCCCGACGGCTTGCCGCTGGTGGGTCAACATCCGCAACGCAAGGGGCTGTGGCTGGCGGTCGGTCACGAAGGCCTGGGGGTCACCACGGCGCCCGCGACGGCCGACTTGCTGGTGGCGCAGCTGTTCAACGAAACCTCGCCGCTGCCCGCGCAGCCTTACCTGCCGCAGCGTTTCCTGGGAGAGCCGGCCCATGCCTGAAGCCCGACACAAGTCCTTGTGGCGAGGGAGCTTGCTCCCGCTGGACTGCGCAGCAGTCCCCTGGATTGTCCTGACACACCGAGTTGTCAGATCGTTATCGGGGCCGTTACGCGCCCCAGCGGGAGCAAGCTCCCTCGCCACGGGATGGGCGTTTGGCGCTGATATCCATTTATCCCTGGGGGATTGTTCCTATGCCTGATCTATTCCTCGATGGCCGCCCGTTCTCGGTTGCCAACGGCACCAGCGTCGCGGCGGCATTGGCGCTGGGCGCGGACGGTTGCAGCCGCACCTCGGTCAGCGGCCAGCGACGGGCGCCCTTGTGCGGCATGGGCATCTGCCAGGAGTGCCGGGTGTTGATCGATGGCCGTCGCCGCCTGGCCTGCCAGACCTTGTGCCTCGATGGCATGCATGTGCAGACCCGACCATGAACGAAACCACCGACCTGCTGATCATCGGCGCCGGCCCCGCGGGCATGGCCGCTGCCCTCGCCGCGGCAAGCAGCGGTGCACGCATCGTGCTGCTGGACGACAACCCGCTGCCCGGCGGCCAGATCTGGCGCGACGGCCCCCAGGCCAACCTGCCCGCCGCCGCCCGACGCCTGCGCGATCAACTGCACACCTGCGCCAACGTACGCTGCCATGCCGGTACTCGCGTGATCGCCTGCGCGGCGGATAAAACCTTGCTGGTGGAAGACGCCGAGCGCGGCTGGCAGATCAGCTACGAGCGCTTGATCCTCTGCACGGGTGCCCGTGAGTTGCTGCTGCCGTTTCCCGGCTGGACACTGCCCGGCGTGACCGGCGCCGGCGGGTTGCAGGCGTTGATCAAGGGCGGCTTGCCCGTGCGCGGCGAACGGCTGGTCATCGCCGGTAGCGGCCCCTTGCTACTGGCCAGCGCCGCCACGGCAAAGCATCAGGGCGCCCAGGTGGTACGCATCGCCGAGCAGGCCCGTCGCGGCGCCGTCGCCGGTTTCGCCGCGCAATTGCCACGCTGGCCGGGGAAGTTTTTCCAATCGTTCAGCCTGTTCGACCGGCACTACCGCACCGATACCCATGTGGTGGAAGCGCTTGGCCGGGACCGGCTGGAGGGCGTGCGCCTGCAACAGCAAGGCGAGACGATTGAATTGGCCTGCGATCGGCTCGCCTGCGGTTTCGGGCTCATTCCCAATACCCAGTTGGGCCAGGCCCTGGGCTGCGCGGTCGAAGACCAGGCGCTGGCGGTGGACGCGTGGCAAGCGACCTCTCGCCGCGAACATTACGCCGCTGGTGAGTGCACCGGTTTCGGCGGCAGCGAACTGGCGCTGGTGGAAGGCGCCATCGCCGGCCATGCCGCCGTCGGCAACAGCGGCGCCGCCCAACAGCTGTGGCCCCGTCGCGCACGTTGGCAGGGTTTCGCCCGGGCCTTGAACACGGCCTTTGCCCTCGATCCACGCCTCAAGACCCTGGCCACGGCGGACACCCTGGTCTGCCGCTGCGAGGACGTGCCGTATGGCGAACTGGCCGGCCATGGCAACTGGCGCGAAGCGAAACTGGCCAGCCGCTGCGGCATGGGCGCCTGCCAGGGCCGAGTGTGCGGCGCCGCCCTGGAACACCTGTTCGGCTGGACCTCACCCCTCCCGCGCCCGCCCTTCAGCCCGGCGCGGATCGAGACCTTGCTGAACCTGACAGAAACCCCACCCACCTGACTGATCTGCACTCACCCCAATCCCCTGTGGGAGCGAGCTTGCTCGCGATAGCGGTGGGTCAGCTTGCATCGATGTTGGATGCACTGACGTAATCGCGAGCAAGCTCGCTCCCACAGAAGGTTTGCAGGAGATACCGCGGCCCCCAATGTGGGAGTGAGCCTGCTCGCGAAGGCGGCGTGACAGGCAGCACATTTTCGACTGACACTGCGCCATCGCCCCACAAAAAAAGACGACGCCGGCCATGTACCCCTCGCTCACCTCCCTAGCCCCTTGCGACCTCGACACCCTGTTGCGCAGCCTGCAGCCCATCGCCCCACTGCTGGACACCCTCACGGACGTGGTGTTTTTCATCAAGGACCCGCAGGCCCGCTACGCCTTCGTCAACCAGACCCTGGCCCGGCGCTGCGGTTTCAAACACCGCGGCGACCTGCTCGGCCTCACCGCCGACCAGGTGTTCCCTGAACGATTCGGCCCGCTGTACACCGAACAGGATCGCCGGGTGCTGGCCAGCGGGCGGGAGTTGGCCGACCAGCTCGAACTGCATTTGTATTACGGCAACCAGCCCGTATGGTGCCTGACCCACAAGCTCGCCCTGCACGACCCGGATGGCCGGATCGTCGGCCTGGCCGGCATTTCCCGCGACCTGCAACTGCCGCAATCGAGCCATCCGGCGTTTCACAAACTGGCGGCGGTGGACGCCCATATCAAGCAGCATTTCGCCCGCCCCATCAGCCTTGCCGAGCTGACCGCCATCGCCGAATTGTCGGTGGCGCAACTGGAGCGCCACTGCAAGCGCATCTTCCAACTCACACCGCGGCAGATGATTCACAAGGCCAGGCTGGAGGAGGCCTCGCGGCTGTTGCTCGACCAGGACCTGCCGATCACCGAGATCGCCCTGCGCTGCGGTTACACCGATCACAGCGCCTTCAGTCGCCAGTTCCGCGCCCTGACCAGCCTGTCCCCCAGCCAGTATCGCGAAAATCAGCACTGATCCTTGTTCCCTGATGGGGCGTCGGGTTCCGTGGTTGCTCCCATCTGTAACACCACGAGCCAACGCAGCACCCTGCCTCTATGTGCCTCCGCCCGCCGGGAAAGCCTCTAGGTCAGTCCTTCAACACAATTACTGCGGCTCACCCCGAAACAGGCATGCCGATTGCTTATCTAATATCGTATACGAAATCCTCAATACGATATCTCACCGCATTTATTCGACAGCGAGGCATTTATGAAAAACCCTGCATTGGCCGTAGCCCTCAGCGTTGTCCTCACCCCGCTTTTCATCGCCCCGGCCCACGCCGACAAACTCGACGACATCATCGGTTCCGGCAAATTGCGCTGCGCCGTGACCCTGGATTTCCCGCCCATGGGCTTTCGCGACGAAAGCAACAAACCGGCGGGATTCGACGTGGACTATTGCCAAGACCTGGCGAAGGTCCTCGGCGTAGACGCCGAAGTGGTGGAAACGCCGTTCTCCGACCGAATCCCCGCGCTGCTGTCGGGCCGCGCCGACGTCATCGTCGCCTCCACTTCCGACACCTTGGAGCGAGCCAAGACCGTCGGCCTGACCGTGCCCTACTTCGCCTTCCAGATGGTGGTGCTGACCCGCGACAACACCGGCATCAACAGCTACGCCGACCTCAAGGGCAAGGCCTTGGGTAACACCAGTAGCACCTACGAAGCCATCGCCCTGGAGAAGGACCAGAAGAGCTGGGGCAGCGGCAGCTTCCGCGCCTATCAGTCGCAGAACGACACCCTGCTGGCCGTCGCCCAGGGGCACATCGATGCCACCGTGGTGACCAACACCGTGGCCGCCGCGACCATCAAGTCGGGCAAGTACAAGGGCCTGAAGATCGCCGGTGACGCGCCCTACGTCATCGACTACGTATCCCTCGGCGCCAAGCGCAGCGAGTATGGCCTGCTCAACTACCTCAACCTGTTCGTCAACCAGCAGGTGCGCACGGGCCGCTACAAGGAGCTGTTCGTCAAATGGGTCGGCACCGACATTCCGCCGGCCAACCTGACCGTTCCCCAGGTCTACTACTGAGGATCGGCGCATGCCAAGCACGCCTGTCCGTGTGAAAGGCCGCAGCCTGGTGGAGGGTGCCGCCCAGGGCGCCCTGATGTTCGCCGAGGTGGGGCTGAGTTTCTGGGGCGGAGTCGATCCAGCCAGTGGCGAGGTCATCGACCGGCACCATCCCCTGAGTGGCCAGCACTTGGCCGGGCGCGTATTGGCAATTCCCAGCGGACGCGGCTCCTGCACCGGCAGCAGCGTCTTGATGGAGCTGATCAGCAACGGCCACGCCCCCGCAGCCCTGGTGCTGGCCGAAGCCGATGAAATCCTGACCCTGGGCGTGCTGGTGGCGCAGGTGATTTTCCAGCGTTCGCTGCCGGTGTTGTGCGTGGGGCACGAGGCCTTCAATGGTCTGCGCGGCCAGGGTTTTGTCCGTCTGGAAGGCGATCTCCTGACATTGTCTGGCCGCCCCCTTGACGACGGCTGGCAAGGTTCATACGCGGCGTCGCAGCCGCCCACTTTCTCAACCCTGGCGCTGACCGAACAAGACCGGGCATTGCTCGACGGCAGCCATGGCAAGGCCGCCCAAGTGGCGATGCACATCGTGCTGCGCATGGCCGAGATCCAGGGCGCCACGCAACTGCTGGACGTGACCCAGGCCCACATCGACGGCTGCATCTACACCGGTCCCGCCAGCCTGCGCTTTGCCGAACAACTGGTGCAGTGGGGCGCGAAAGTCCGTGTACCCACTACCCTCAACTCCATCTCCGTGGACCAGCGTCGCTGGCGCGAGCTGGGCGTCGAGCCGGCCCTGGGCGAGCCGGCCAGTGCCCTGGGCGACGCCTACATGGCGATGGGCGCCCAGCTGAGTTTCACCTGCGCCCCCTATCTGCTGGACACCGCGCCAAAGGCTGGCGAGCAAATCGTCTGGGCCGAATCCAACGCGGTGGTCTATGCCAACAGCGTGTTGGGTGCGCGCACACAAAAGTACCCGGACTTCCTCGACATCTGCATCGCCCTGTGCGGGCGGGCGCCGTTGACCGGCTGCCATCTCGACGATCCGCGCAAGGCCCGGCTGATCGTCGACGTGCCGGCGCTGGGCAAGGTCGATGACAGTTTCTATCCGCTGCTGGGCTACCACATCGGTAGTCTGGCCGGCCGGCGTATTCCGCTGGTACGCGGCCTGGAACACGCCGCACCGAGCCTGGACGACCTCAAGGCCTTCGGCGCCGCGTTCGCCACCACCAGCGCCGCGCCGCTGTTCCACATCGCCGGGGTGACACCGGAAGCCCTCGACCCGGCCGATGTCCTGGAGCGTGACGTCGCGTTGCCACAGGAAAGCGTCGATGCCGCGGGCCTGCTTGCCAGTTGGCGCGAACTCAACAGTGCCCGGGATAACTGGGTGGACGTGGTGTCCCTGGGCAATCCGCATTTCTCCCTCAGCGAATTCGCCGCCCTCGCGACCTTGTGCGCGGGCCGGGTCAAGCATCCCTACGTGGTGCTGGCAATCACCTGCGGCCGGGCGGTGCTGGAGCAGGCCCGCAAAGCCGGGCATCTGATCGCTATCGAAGCCTTCGGCGCGGTGCTGGTGACCGACACCTGTTGGTGCATGTTGGGTGAGCCGGTGATTCCGCCCCACGCCACCACCCTGATGACCAACTCCGGTAAGTACGCCCACTACGCACCCGGGCTGGTCGGTCGCGGGGTGCACTTTGCCGCCCTCGCCGATTGCGTCGAGGCCGCGTGCACCGCCGCCGCCAGCGGCCAACCACCGGTGTGGCTGCAATCGACCCTTCGCACGGAGAACTCCAGCGATGTTTGACTACACGTTCCAATGGCGCCCGGCCTTGCGCGCCCTGCCCGACATGCTCGCCGGAGCCTGGGTGACCTTCGAGACCGCCGCGCTGTCGATGATTTTCGGCGTGCTGATCGCCCTGGTGCTGACGGTGATGCGCCAGGCCCCGAATCGCTTGCTGCGGGGCGTGGGCAATGGCTGGGTGTCCATCGCCCGCAACACGCCCTCGCTGTTCCAGATCTACATCCTCTACTTCGGCCTCGGCTCCCTCGGGCTGCACGTCAGTTCCTGGCTGGCCTTGCTGGCCGGGATCACCTTCAACAACGCCGGCTACCTGGCGGAAAACTTTCGCGGCGGCCTCAAGGCCGTGCCCGGTACGCAAATGCGCGCCGCCCGTTCGTTGGGGATGAGTGCCTTCCAGGCCTATCGGATGATCATCGTCCCGCAACTGTTGCGCATCGTCTTCTACCCGCTGACCAACCAGATGGTCTGGGCGGTGCTGATGACGTCCCTGGGGGTGGTGGTCGGCCTGAACAACGACCTCACCGGTGTCACCCAGGAATACAACGTCAAGACCTTCCGCACCTTCGAATACTTCGCCCTCGCGGCGGTGCTGTATTACCTGATCGCCAAGCTGATCGTAGGGTTGGCCCGACTATTGTCCTGGCGCTTGTTTCGTTACTGAGGAGGGTGGGTCATGTTTTCTACAAGCCTCAGCGTCAACGACCTGCTGTATTTGCTCGAGGGGGCCTGGGTCACGCTGCAACTGACCGTGTGGTCGATCCTGCTGGGCACTTTCGCCGGGTTGCTGTTCGGCCTGTTGCGGGCGCTGTTGCCGCGGGCCAGCCTGCCACTGGCCTGGCTGCTGGACGTGTTTCGCAGTGTGCCGCTGCTGATCCAGTTCGTGCTGTTCAACGCCCTCAAGAGCATCGCCGGCCTGAACCTCAGCGCCTTCGCCGTCGGCTGCATCGTGCTCGGGGTCTACGCCGCGGCGTACTTCACCGAGATCGTCCGCGGTGGCGTGCTGGCGGTGCCGTTGAGCACCCGCCGGGCCAGTCGGTCGCTGGGCCTGAGCTATGTGCAGGACCTGCGCTTCATCGTCCTGCCGATTGCCACGCGGGTGGCCTTTCCCGGCTGGCTGAACCTGGTACTGGGCGTGATGAAGGACTCCGCGCTGGTGATGTGGATCGGCATCGTCGAATTGCTGCGGGCGTCGCAAACCATCGTCACGCGCATTCAGGAACCCCTGCTGGTGCTGTGCATCGCGGGCCTCATTTACTACGTCATGAGCCTGGTGGTCGCCCGCCTCGGCGCACGCCTGGAAAGAAGGTGGCAGGAAAATGATTGAGATCGAAAACGTGCATAAAGCCTTCGGCGCCCTGGAAGTGGTCAAGGGTGTGAGCCTGACGGTGGACAAGGGCGAAGTGGTGTCGATCATCGGCGGTTCCGGCTCTGGCAAGTCGACCCTGCTGATGTGCATCAACGGCCTGGAGCCCATCCAGAAAGGCAGCATCCGCGTGGACGGCATCGAGGTTCACGACCGGGCCACTGACCTCAATCGCCTGCGGCAGAAGATCGGCATCGTCTTCCAGCAATGGAACGCCTTCCCTCACCTGACCGTGTTGGAGAACGTCATGCTGGCGCCGCGCAAGGTGCTGGGCAAGAGCCGGCAGGACGCCGAGGCCCTGGCGGTGAAGCAGCTTGAACATGTGGGCCTGGGGGACAAGCTCAAGGCCTTCCCCGGCAAGCTTTCCGGCGGCCAGCAACAACGCATGGCCATCGCCCGGGCCCTGGCCATGTCGCCGGACTACATGCTCTTCGACGAAGCCACCTCGGCCCTGGACCCGCAACTGGTGGGCGAAGTGCTGGACACCATGCGCATGCTCGCCGAAGACGGCATGACCATGGTGCTGGTGACCCACGAGATCCGCTTCGCCCGGGACGTGTCCGACCGCGTGGCGTTCTTCTGCAATGGGCGGGTCCATGAAATCGGCCCGCCGGACCAAGTGATCGGCAACCCGATGCAGCCCGAGACGGCGGCGTTTCTCAAGTCGGTGAAATAACGGATGGCCCTATCGCGAGCAAGCTCGCTCCCACAGGGGAACGCATTTCAATGTGGGAGCGAGCTTGCTCGCGATGAGGCCCGACCAGACAACCCAAGGATTTGACTCATGCGCTCATCAAAAATCATCCATGTAGTCAGTTGCCACGCCGAAGGCGAAGTCGGCGATGTGATCGTCGGCGGCGTCGCACCACCACCCGGTGCCACGGTGTGGGAGCAGTCACGCTGGATCGCCCAGGACCAGACCCTGCGCAACTTCGTCCTCAACGAACCCCGTGGCGGTGTGTTCCGTCACGTCAACCTGCTGGTGCCAGCCAAGGACCCGCGGGCGCAGATGGCCTGGATCATCATGGAACCAGCCGACACGCCGCCGATGTCCGGCTCCAACTCGCTGTGCGTGGCCACCGTGTTGCTGGACAGCGGCATCCTGCCGATGACCGAACCCCAGACCCGCCTGGTGCTGGAAGCGCCGGGCGGCCTGATCGAAGCGGTGGCCGACTGCCGCGACGGCAAGGTGCAACGGGTCGAGATCAAGAACGTGCCCTCCTTCGCCGACCGCCTCGATGCCTGGATCGAAGTCGAAGGCCTGGGCTCCCTGCAGGTGGACACCGCCTACGGCGGCGACAGCTTTGTCATCGTCGACGCCCAACGCCTGGGCTTTGCCATTCGCCCCGACGAGGCCGCCGAGCTGGTGGCGGTGGGCTTGAAGATCACCCGCGCCGCCAACGAACAACTGGGCTTCGTGCACCCGTTGAATCCTGATTGGTCGCACATCTCGTTCTGCCAGATCGCCGCGCCCATCGTCCAGGAGAATGGCATCGCCACTGGCGCCAACGCCGTGGTGATCCAGCCCGGCAAGATCGACCGCTCCCCCACCGGCACCGGCTGCTCGGCACGCATGGCGGTGTTGCACGCCAAGGGCTTGATGCAGGTGGGCGAGCGGTTTATCGGCCGCTCGATCATCGGCTCCGAATTCCACTGCCGCATCGACTCACTGACCGACGTGGCGGGACGCCCGGCGATTTACCCGTGCATCGCCGGACGGGCGTGGATCACCGGGACCCATCAGCTGTTGCTCGACCCGGCCGACCCGTGGCCGCAGGGCTATCGGCTTTCCGACACCTGGCCTGGCGCATGATCTTTCAACTTGCACACACCCCTGTGGCGAGGGAGCTTGCTCCCGCTGGGGCGCGAAGCGGCCCTCTGGATTTACCTGACACACCAAGTTGCCAGATAGTTATTGGGGCCGCTTCGCAGCCCAGCGGGAGCAAGCTCCCTCGCCACAAGAGCTCTGTATTCGACTCAACTTTATCTGCGTATACGAAATACCATTAACCACCGGAGACAACCCATGAGCAAACGCATCAACTGGAGCGGCGTGTTCCCTGCCGTCACCACGCAATTCAACGATGACTTTTCCATCAACCTGGAAAAAACCCACCAAGTGATTTCCAACGTCATTCGGGACGGCGTTTCCGGCCTGGTGGTCTGTGGGTCGGTGGGGGAAAACACGTCCCTGAGCGCCGAGGAAAAAATCGCCGTGACCGAAGTGGCGGTGGACGCCTCCCGCGGCCGCGTGCCAGTGATTTGCGGCGTGGCCGAGTTCACCAGCGTGCAGGCCGCCAAGGTCGCCAACGCGGTGCGCAAGGTGGGCGTCGACGGGGTGATGCTGATGCCGGCGCTGGTCTACGGCTCCAAACCCTTCGAGACCGCCGAGCATTTCCGCTACGTGGCCCGTCACGCCGATGTGCCGCTGATGGTCTACAACAACCCGCCGATCTACAAGAATGACGTGACCCCGGACATCCTGATTTCCCTGGCCGATTGCGACAACGTGGTGTGCTTCAAGGATTCCTCCGGCGACACCCGGCGCTTCATCGACGTACGCAATGAAGTCGGCGATCGCTTTGTGCTGTTCGCAGGCCTCGATGACGTGGTGCTGGAAAGCCTTGCCGTGGGCGCCGAAGGTTGGGTCTCGGGCATGTCCAACGTGTTCCCGAAGGAAGGCGAAACCATTTTCCGCCTGGCCCGCGCCGGACGCTTTGCCGAAGCGATGCCGATCTACGAATGGTTGATGCCGATCCTGCACCTGGACGCCCGCGCCGATCTGGTGCAATGCATCAAGCTGTGCGAAGCCATCGCCGGCCGCGGCAGCGCCCTCACCCGCCCACCGCGCCTGGCCCTGCCGGAAGCGGACCGGGTGTATGTGGAGCAGATCATGGCCAAGGCCATGGCCAATCGGCCGGCGTTGCCGGATGTGGGGCTTTGACCCGGGGGCATGGCGCCAACTGGCGGTGACTGGGACGCCGCCATCGCGAGCAAGCTCGCTCCCACAGGGATTTATGGTGAATACGCGATAGTGAGCCCATGGGATTCAAGCTGTGGGAGCGAGCTTGCTCGCGATAGCGGTCTGCCTGAAGCGACTATGCTGGATGTGCCGACTAAATCGCGAGCAGGCTCGCTCCCACAAAGTTTGACGAGGCTTCCCATGAATTATTTCCTGGCCCAGGCCCTGAACAACCGATGGGCCAACCACAGGCTGCTCGGCACCTGCGCGCAGTTGAGCGAGGCTGACTACGCCGCGCCGCGCACGGGTTTCTTCCCGTCCATCCAAGCCACGCTTTGCCACATCCTGGAAGTGGACCGTTACTACCTCACCGCCCTGGAAGGCGACCGGGACGGCCAGATAAAGGATTTATCCGAGATCCTGCCCTTTGCCCAGCTCATGCAAAGCCAGGCTCAAACCGACCAGCGGCTGGTGGCCTTCTGCGAATCACTGCGGGAAAAAGACCTTGCCCGCTGCGTAGAGCTGGTGCGGGTCGACGGTGTGGTGCACGAACGAATCGATCGGTTGTTACTGCACCTGTTCGAACATCAGATCCATCACCGCGGCCAGGTGCATTCGATGCTCAGCGGCACGGGTGTCAAGCCACCGCAGCTCGATGAGTTCTTCCTCGACTGCGACCGTAGGTTTCGGCAGCAAGAAGAACAAACACTGCAACTCAACGAAGCAACTGTCTGGCGAGACTATCGGCCCGACTGAAGCGCTACGCCGGAAAAAAGGCGACGGCCGCTGCGGCCATCGCCAAATCGCCCACCCGGGCGCGCTCAGATCCGTGCGGGAGACACGATGATCTTCACGTTGTGCTCCTTGTTGTTCACCAGCTCCTCGAAGCCCTGCCCGACGATCTCCTCCAACTGAATGCGCCCGGTCACCAGCGGCGAGATGTCCAGGCGTCCGTCGGCGATGAAGGCAATCACATCGGCGAACTCACCGTTGTAAGCCAGCGCGCCGAGCACTTGCTTCTCGGTGGAGACCAGGTCAAAGAAGTTGAACTCGCTCGGTTCCTCGAAAATGCCCACCAACACGCATTTGCCGGCCTTGCGGATCAGGTCGATGGCCAGCTTGGCGGTGTGCTTGTTGCCAATGCATTCGAAACTGACATCGGCCCCCAGGCCAGCGGTCAGGCGGCGAACTTCGGCCAGGGCGTCGCACTCGTTCGGATCGATCACGTGGCTGGCGCCGACTTCCAGGGCCTTGGCCTTGCGGGCACCGGACATTTCCAAGGCGATGACCTTGGCCGCACCGGCCGCCTTGGCGCACATGATCGTGCACAGGCCGATGGTTCCGGCACCGACCACCACCACGTTCTGACCCAACAGGCTGCCGGCCTTTTTCACCGCATGCATGCCCACCGCCAGCGGCTCGATCAACGCACCGGCCTCGGTCGGAAAGTCGGCAGGCAGTTTGTAGAGCAGGTTCGCCGGCACGTTGACCAACTCCGCGAACGCACCGTTATTCATCAGCCCGGTGAAGGCCAGGTTCTCGCAGATGTTGTAGAGCCCGTGGGTACAGTAATAACAAGTGCCGCAGTGCTGGCAAGCATCGGCCGCCACCGGTTCGCCGACGCTGAAACCCTCGACGCCAGCGCCCAGTTCGACGATTTCGCCGCAGAACTCATGGCCGAGGATGCATTGGCCCTTGATCCCGGTCAGCGGGTGCGGCGCGTCCACCGGGATGAACACCGGCCCGGCCACGTATTCATGCAGGTCCGAGCCGCAGATGCCGCACCATTGCACGCGGATCTGCACCCAACCGGCGGGCGGCGAAACCGGCAGTGGCACGTCTTCGACGCGAATGTCGTTGCGGCCATGCCAGACGGCGGCGCGCATGCTGCGGGTCGGCTTGATTGAAACGTTCATAGTTGCCTCCAGAGTATTTTATGGGGCGGCGATTCATCGCCGCCCGCTGGGTCAGTGCTGTGCGATGAACTCGATAATCGATCGATTGACCTGCTCGGCCGCTTCCATCTGCACCATGTGGCCCTGGCCGGGGAGCACTTCGACCTGGGCATCCAGCCCCTCGCTGTGGGCCGCCGGGATGATTGCGTCGTCGCGGCCCCAGATCACCAGGGTCGGTACGTGGCCGGCCTGCACCACCTCGCGCAGGTCCACCTGCTGGCGGCCGTCGGCGAACAGCGTCGCCGACAGTTGTCGCAGGGCGGCGTCCACGCCTTCCAGGCGCTTGTACTTGAGCATGTCGTCGAGCATCTGCCGCGTGACCAGCTCGGCATTGGAGAACAATTGCACCAGTGGCGGCTTGAGGGCGTTGCGGTTGGCCGCTTCGACGAAACCTTGCAGGTAGCTGCCGTTGATCTGCGCACCCAGCCCGGCGCTGCCGATCAGAGTCAGGGACCGTATCCGCTGGGGCATCAGACGCGCGGCATTCAGCGACACCGCCCCCCCCATGGAATGCCCCACCAGATGCACCGCGTTGATGTCCAGGTGATCGAGCAAGGCCAGCACCACGCCGCTCAGCTCGTCCAGGTCGCCGCGTTGCAGGGTTTTCGACGATTCGCCATGGCCCGGCAGGTCCAGGGCAATGACCCGACGCCCGGCGGCCAGTGCTTCATGGTTGAACAGCCAATTGTTCAGGTCGCCGCCGAAACCGTGCACCAGCACCAACGGCACGCCGCCCTCGCCGCGCTCGAAATAGCGGATCACCCGGCCGTCCAACTCGACTTTCTGCGGTGTTGGGCCGCTGTCTTCATCGGCCGCGTCACCGGGCACGAAGTTGGACTGGAACTGCTCGATGACCGCGTCGATCTCGGCGTCGCTGGCCTCGCCGTCGACGACGATGCCGAGCAAGGCGCCGACCGCGAGGGTTTCGTCCTGGCGGGCAACCTGCCGGCGCAGGATGCCGGAGAACGGCGCCTCGACGCTGCTGGATATCTTGTCCGTCTCGACGTCCATCACTTCCTCGCCCTTGGTGATGGCCTGGCCCTCCTCCTTGAGCCAGGCATCGACCCGGCCCTCGGTCATCGACAGGCCCCACTTGGGCATGGTCAAGGTATGAATCTGGCTCATCAGCGCTTGCTCCACTCGATCACGTTGAGCACGGCTTGCTCGATCTTCGCCGCGTCAGGGATGTACAGGTCTTCCAGGGCATCGGAGAACGGCACCGGCGTGTGCGGCGCGGTGACCATTTCGATCGGGGCCTTGAGCGCGCCGAAGGCCTTTTGCGCCACCAGCGCGGAAACATCGGTGGCCATGGAACAGCGTGGGTTGGCCTCGTCGATCACCACCAGGCGCCCGGTCTTCTCCACGCTTTCGAGGATGCTGTCCTCGTCCATCGGGCTGGTGGTACGCAGGTCGATGACTTCGCAGTCGATACCGCGCCCGGCCAAGCTGCGCGCGGCGTCCATCGCGGTGTTGACCATGCGTCCGTAGGACACCAGGGTCACGTCCTTGCCGTCGCGCAGGAAGTTGGCCTCGCCAAAGGGGATGGTGTAGAGCTCTTCCGGCACTTCGCCCTGCATGCTGTAGAGCAACTTGTGCTCGCAGAAGATCACTGGGTCGTTGTCGCGGATCGCCTGGATCAGCAGGCCCTTGGCGTCGTAGGGCGATGACGGGCAGACCACTTTCAGCCCCGGAATGTGCGTCCACAAGGACGTGAGCATCTGCGAATGCTGGGCGGCGGCGCGCAGGCCGGCGCCGACCATGGTGCGGATCACCAGGGGCGTGGAAGCCTTGCCGCCGAACATGTAGCGAAACTTCGCCGCCTGGTTGAGGATCTGGTCCAGGCAGCACCCGGCAAAGTCAACGAACATCAGTTCGCACACCGGGCGTACGCCGCAGGTGGCAGCCCCGACCGCCGCACCGACGTAACCGATTTCCGAGAGTGGCGTGTCCAGCACGCGCCCGGGGAACTGGTCGTAAAGACCCTTGGTCACCCCAAGTACACCGCCCCAGGCGTCGTTTTCACCGGGGGCGCCAGCGCCACCGGCCACGTCCTCACCCATGATGAAGACGCTTGAGTCCCGGCGCATCTCCTGGGCCAGCGCTTCGTTGATTGCCTGCTGATAGCTGATTTTTCTCGCCATGATGGAGTTCTCTATTCTTGTTGTTCAGGAGGGCGTTCAGGGATAACTGACGTAGACGTCGGTCAGCAGGTCCGCCGCGGAGGGCTTGGGATCGGACTTGGCCTTGTACACGGCGTTTTCGATCAGCAGGTCCACTTCCTTGTCGATCTGGTCCAACTGCTCGACGGTGAGCAAGCCGGCCCGGGTGGTGCGTTCGCGGAACTGCATCAGGCAGTCCTGGTTTTCACGGAAGTGCTTGACCTCGTCGGGGGCCCGGTAGGTCTGGGCGTCGCCCTCGAAGTGGCCGTAGTAGCGGGTCAGCTTGACCTCGATCAGCGATGGCCCCTCCCCGGCACGGGCGCGTTCGACGGCAGCCCCGGCGGCTTCATGCACGGCAAAGAAGTCGAAGCCGTCGACAGTCACGCCGGGCATGCCGAAACCGGCCGCGCGGTCGGCGATGTGATCGCAGGCCACCGACCAATTGGACGCGGTGGCTTCGGCGTAGCCGTTGTTTTCCGCGACGAACAGGCACGGCAGGTTCCACACCGAGGCCATGTTCATGGCTTCGAACACCGCGCCCTCGTTGGAGCCGCCATCGCCGAAAAACACCACGGCGACGCTGTCGGTGCCCTTGAGCCGGGCCGCCAAAGCCGCGCCGACCACCAGAGGCGCGCCGGCGCCAACAATGCCATTGGCGCCGAGCATGCCTTTCTCGAAGTCGGCGATGTGCATCGAGCCGCCCTTGCCTTGGCAGACGCCGGTTTTCTTGCCGTAGATCTCGGCCATCATCCCGTAGACGTCCACGCCCTTGGCGATGCAATGACCATGGCCACGGTGGTTGGAGGCAATGCAATCGTCATCGCCCAGGTGGGCCATGACGCCTGCGGCCGAGGCTTCTTCGCCGGCATACAGGTGGACGAACCCGGGGATTTCACCCGTGGCGAACTCCACGTGAAGGCGCTCTTCGAAAGCGCGGATGGTGCGCATCACCTGGTAGGCGTGCAGCAGTTGATCGTGGGTGAGCGGTGTCGACATTTTTATTCTCCAGGGGTGTCTTGAAGGTTCAGAGGGTGTTGCGGGTGTTCGCGGCCGATGGCCAGCAAACGCTGTTGCGCGGCGTAGGCCAGCACCGCGTTGACGTCGATGCTCAGTGGACCGCCGGCATCGAGGGTGACCGTGGGCCGGTCATGCACGTTGAATTCGATTTCCCGCTCGCCGTCCAAGGCCAGGGTGCCGCTGGAGAGCGACAGGCCGTGGGCGACACCGGGTTCCAGGGGGCCGGCGGCGAGCACGCCACAGCCCTGCAACAGTCCCGGCGCGAGCGGCGCCAGCAGCGCTTCGGGAGATTGCGGGTCCAGGCGCATCCAGGCACCACCCGGTGCCTGACGTGACACCGGGAACCACAAGCCGCATAGCGCCGACAGGCCGATGGACTGCGGCTCGGCGAAGGTCACGAACACTTCGGCCAGGTCCTGTGCCCGACTGATGGCCCGGGCGCCGACAAACCGCAGCGGCGACACGGCGACATCCACCAGGGCAACTTCCCGCAGGCCACGTCCGGCGTCGCAAACCAGTAAACGCTTGTTGCGGCGCAAACCGATCTGCGCCGGGACCCGGCCGCTGGCATACAACCCACCGGCCAGCCCGGCACTGGTGGCTTCGCGCAGTTCGGGAAAGGCGTTGTTGGTGCCGGTGGACAGGGTCAGCAACGGGATGTCCCCCACTTCGGCGGCCACCGCCTTGTGGGTGCCGTCGCCACCGAGCACGGCGATCAGCGCCACCTCGCGCTCGGCCATCAGGCGCGCGGCCCGGCGGGTGTCTTCGACGGTCTGGCGCAGGGTCAGGTCGAGGAACTCCAGGGCCGGCCAGTGACTGCTGCGGGCCTGGCGGCTGTGGCTGTTCTTCAGCACAGCGGCGGCCATGCCAATCATGTCGGTGGGCATCAACACCTGCTCGATGCCGGTGGCACCGAAAGCGGCCAACAGGCGCTGGATCACCGAGACCTTGTCGGTGCTGGAAAACAGCCCGGCATTGGCGGTCAGGCGCCGCACGTCGCGGCCCGATGCGGGGTTGGCGATGATGCCCACGGTCAGTGGCCGGCGGCTCATGGCACCACCGCGGGAGGAACAGGCGAACGGCCCGGGCAGGAGAACATAGGCACCTCGTTGTTATTATTGGATGACCCGTCAGGCGGGCTCCTGGGGTAGAGCAAGGGCGATGCCAGTTACCGGAAAAACCCAGGAAACAGCCGGAACAGAGCGGTCCAGGCGGGATGTTCGATAAGGCCAGGCGAGCCCCGCTGAGACGCTCCATGTCAGCCTGCACGAGGTGGCGGCGAGACGCTGAGACGTGGCGTCTCACACCTGCCGAACAACCCGTCGTGCTTGTCTGCATCCGGCGAACGGCGCTTAATGTGCGCACAACGACAAGAAGCTGAATCGGAGGCCCTATGCTTTCCGCTCACTCCCGGGCGCACGTGGATTGCGTCAGCCGCGTGGTGAAAAACGCGGCGCAATTGCCTCAACTGCCGGTCCCGGACCTGATCCTCGACTCCTGGCGTCGCTCCCTGGAGCAACATCACCTGGACCCCGGTTCGCTGCAGGGCCCGCGCATCCTGTCCCAGGACGTGCTCAAGCAATGCCGCGAGCGCTCCGAGCTGTTCCTCAATATCGCCAGCGAAGAAGTGGCCCGTCTCCATGGCCGGGTCCGTGATGCCGACTACTGCGTGCTCTTGACCGATGCCCAGGGCCAGACCATCGACTATCGGGTGGAAACCACGATCCGCAATGACTGCCGCAAGGCCGGCCTGTACCTGGGCACGTGTTGGTCGGAGGGTGAAGAAGGCACCTGTGGCGTGGCGGCGGTGCTCACGGGCAAAGCCCCGGTGACGGTGCACAAGCGCGACCATTTCCGCGCGGCGTTCATTGGCCTGACCTGCTCCGCCGCACCGGTCTTCGACCCCCAGGGCGAATTGCTCGGGGTGCTGGACGTGTCGGCAGTGCGCTCACCGGATGATCGGCGCTCGCAGCACCTGATCCGGCAAATGGTGGTGCAGAGTGCCCGGGAGATCGAGCAGGCGTTTTTCCTGAGCAGTGCCCAGGGCTACTGGGTGCTGCGGGCCCATCGCAACGCCGGCTACGTCGACAGCCAGCCGGACTTCCTGTTCGCCTGGGACGACGACGGTTGCCTGCAAGCCTTGAACCCGGCCGCCCGCCAATACCTGCTGCAACATTACGGACAGTTGCCGCAACACATCGGCCAGGTGTTCGACCAGCAGCGGCTGCACCGTGCCCGGGACGAAGGCCTCTGCTTCCTCGATCACGCTTTGCATGGCCGCTTGAGCGCGCCTCGCCAGCGGGCCAATCCGCGTCCGCGGGTGGCGATGACGCCGGCCGAGATCGATCCGCGCCTGGCCGACAGCCTGCGCCTGGCGGTACGGGTCAAGGATCGCAACCTGCCAGTGCTGATCCAGGGCGAAACCGGTTCCGGCAAGGAAGTGTTCGCCCGGCAGTTGCACCAGGCCAGCCAGCGCCATGATCGCCCTTTCGTGGCGTTGAATTGCGCCGCCATTCCCGAAAGCCTGATCGAAAGCGAATTGTTCGGTTACGTCGCCGGCGCCTTCACCGGAGCCTCGGCCAAAGGCATGCAAGGCCTGCTGCAACAAGCCGATGGCGGCACCTTGTTCCTCGATGAGATCGGTGACATGCCGCTGGCCTTGCAGACCCGCCTGCTGCGGGTGCTGGCCGAGGGGGAAGTGGCGCCGCTGGGGGCATCCCGCCGCAAGGCCGTGGACATCCAGGTGATCTGCGCCACCCACCGCGACCTGGAGACCCTGGTGGCCGCTGGCGAGTTTCGTGAGGATTTGTATTTCCGCCTCGGTGGCGCGCGTTTCCAGCTACCGCCATTGCGCGAACGCAGCGACCGGCTGGCGCTGATCAATCGAATGCTTGCCGAGGAGTCGACGCTCTGTGGGGAGACGGTGCAACTGAGCAGCGCGGCGCTGGAATGCCTGCTCGGTTATCACTGGCCAGGCAATGTCCGCCAGTTGCGCCATGTGCTGCGCTATGCCTGCGCGGTGTGCGAAGCCAGTGTGGTCCAACTCAGCCACCTGCCCGAGTCATTGCACCGCGCGGGCGCCGCCGATCATGGACCGCAGCCAAGCGCCAGCCCGGAACGCCAGGCGCTGCTCGATGCCCTGGTGCGCCACCGCTGGAAACCCACCGCCGCCGCCCGGGCCCTGGGCATTTCCCGGGCGACCCTGTATCGGCGGGTGCACCAGCACGGTATCGAGATGCCAGGCCGGAGCCCGGCCTGACGCCTATCGGCGTGCCAGCTCATGACGGACACATTGTTCGTAATAGGTCTGCTTGACCGCGGCAGGCTTCAGACGCGAAGCGCTGTTGTAAGTCTGCTCGGTAATGCCCAGGGCAGTCATGCGCATCCAGGGCCGGGGAAACTTGCGCACTTGCAGCTTCTTGCGCGCGCCGTACAGGCTGACGCCAGAAAGCTTCGACGCCTGGGCGCCCGCCGCGATGTCCGAACCCCAGCGGCACACCGACTGCTGGTTCTGCGTCAGCGCCTTGGCCTGGGCCCCAAGCGAGACGGCGGCCAGGAGAAACGTCGTTACGACCCACATAGAAATACGCATAGGTTTGTCGCCCAACTTTCTGAAAGAAAAGAAGTTTGACCGTATGCAAATGAGCAAGGGGCCAGTATTTGCATGCGGCCCCTGTGGCTTTGCCCTCACTATCTGCGCCATCCGTTCCCAAATGGCACGACAATCTAGAAACAAGAAGAGAATACAATTTCAACCAACTGATATTTAACAATTTTTAATTAGATAACTGGCTTATCTTCGCCTCCTGCAACAACTGCTGGATCACCTGCTCCTGCTCGCCGTAGCGTCCTTCGCCAAAATGGCTGTAGCGCACCTGCCCCTTGGCATCGATGAAGTAATGGGCCGGCCAGTACTGATTGTTGAAGGCCCGCCAGATCGCATACTGGTTGTCGATCGCCACCGGATAATGGATATCCAGCTTGCCTACCTGCTCGCGCACGTTGTCGATGATCTTCTCGTAGCCATATTCCGGGGTGTGGACGCCGATCACCACCAGCCCGTCCTTTTCATACTTCTTCGCCCAAGCGTTCACATAGGGCAACGTGTGCTGGCAGTTGATGCAGTCGTAGGTCCAGAAGTCCACCAGCACCACCTTGCCCCGCAGTGACTCGCTGCTCAGCGGCGGCGAGTTCAGCCATTGCACCGCGCCGTCCAGCGCAGGCATGGCGCCCTGGGATTCGAGGGCCGGCATGGAACTGGCGCCGGCCTTGCTCACCACATAATCGATAACCTTGGGCACGTTCTTCAGCAAACCTTGTTCCAAGGTGGCCGAGGGTTGGGAGGAAGTCGCCGCCAACAACCGATCATCCGCCCCGGTGCCAATCGCCACGGCCGCTAGCAACACTACTGCCCCCGTTCCCCGGCGCAACCAGGTGGTGATCGGCAGCGAGAGTTTCAGGCGCCCGACCAGACCACGCCCGGCCAGGATCAATGTGCCCAGGGACAAGGCACTGCCCAGGCCGTAGGCGAGCAACAGCAGGCTGGTTTGTGCGCTGGCGCCTTGCAGCATGGCGCCGGTCAGGATCACCCCGAGTATCGGCCCGGCGCACGGGGCCCAGAGCAGCCCGGTGGCGACCCCGATCAGCACCGAGGCTACCGGCCCGGCCATCCGCCCGGCCCCGGCGTCCAGGCGATTGCCCAGGCTGACCAGCGGCCGCGCCAGCCAGATGCCGACCCGGCTGAAGATCAATGACAAGGCGAACACCACCATCACCACCAAGGCGACTTGCCGGCCGACATTGCTGGCGCGCACCACCCACTCGCTACTGACCACCGCCAGGCTGGAGACCAGGGCGAACGTCAGCACCATGCCACCGAGGGTCAACAACACCGAGCCGCGGGAGCGATCGGCCCGGGCGAACAGAAACGGCACCACCGGAAGAATACAAGGGCTGAGGATCGTCAGGATCCCGCCGAGAAAAGCGATCAGAAGCATGGCAACACCTCAAAATGGGCTGAAACATGAATAAGAGCCAGCACCTTTGTGGCGAGGGGATTTATCCCCGCTGGGCTGCGAAGCGGCCCAAATCCTGGCAACTCGACTCATCGGGTAAATAAAGGGGGCCGCTTCGCGACCCAGCGGGGATAAATCCCCTCGCCACAGGGACCTGGCAGCCATAACCAGGGTGTTGATCTCAGTTCTGGTTGCTGCAGTTATCGGAAAGCTTGCGATAGTCCAGCGCTTGCTTGTGGCCGGCCGAATCCAGGTAGGTCATATGGGCCTTGACCACACCGCAGGTCGGCTCGGCGTCTTCGGTCAGGGAAAGCACCTTCTGGATGTCCAGGTGGGTGCCGTAGGTGTAGCTGTGGGTTTGCACGTTGCTTTCGGCCCGGGCCGACAGGGTGCAGATGTTCAGCGCGGCGAAAAGGCAGGCGGCGTAGAGGGCTTTGGTGTTCATGGCGATTCCTCGATTCAATGGTTATCTGCCGAGGCTGCGTTGTGTTGCCTCGATGGATGCCATTGAATGCCGCGCAGGTATCGCGTCTGTATCGAGCCACGTGGCTTTTTGCATCGCTGTGTATCCGTCGCGCGCCAGATACACTGCAATACAAACCGCCGCGAGCCGGGCCGGCCGGCGCCTGTAGACTGCTCACAACGAAACGCCGAGGAGCTGGACACCATGGATCATGTCGATCACGTGTTGATAGTGGATGACGATCGCGAGATCAGAGAGCTGGTTGGCAACTACCTGAAAAAGAATGGCCTGCGCACCACCGTCGTCGCCGATGGCCGGCAGATGCGCGCTTTCCTGGAAACCACCCCGGTGGACCTGATCGTGTTGGACATCATGATGCCCGGCGACGACGGCCTGGTGCTGTGCCGGGAGCTGCGTGCCGGCAAGCACAAGGCCACGCCGGTGCTGATGCTCACCGCGCGCAACGACGAAACCGACCGCATCATCGGCCTGGAGATGGGCGCCGATGATTACCTGGTCAAGCCGTTCGCCGCCCGTGAACTGCTGGCGCGGATCAACGCCGTGCTGCGCCGCACCCGCATGTTGCCGCCCAACCTGGTGGTCACCGAAAGCGGTCGCCTGCTGGCGTTCGGGCGCTGGCGCCTGGACACCACCGCCCGCCACCTGCTGGACACCGACGGCACCATGGTTGCCTTGAGCGGTGCCGAATATCGTTTGTTGCGGGTATTCCTCGACCATCCGCAACGGGTGCTCAACCGCGACCAGTTGCTTAACCTCACCCAGGGCCGGGACGCCGACCTGTTCGATCGCTCCATCGATTTGCTGGTCAGTCGCCTGCGCCAACGCCTGCTGGACGACGCCCGGGAACCGGCCTACATCAAGACCGTGCGCAGCGAAGGCTACGTGTTCTCGCTGCCGGTGGAGATCCTCGAGGCCTCGGTATGAGTCTGTCGCTGCGCTGGCCACGAACCCTGGCCTCAAGGTTGTCGCTGATTTTCCTGATCGGCCTGATCCTGGCCCAGGGCCTGTCCTTCGGTGTCCAATACTACGAGCGCTATCAGAGTGCCAAGTCGACCATGCTCGGCAACCTGGAAACCGATGTCTCGACCTCCGTCGCCATTCTCGACCGCCTGCCTGCCGCCGAACGCCCGGCCTGGCTGCCGAAACTCGCCCGGCGCAACTATGGCTACCAGCTCGACGAAGGCCAGCCCGGGCAACCGATGGATCTTGCCGATGCACCCATCTCGGTCAGTTCGATCCAGGAAGCCATCGGCCAGGCCTATGGCCTGACCTTCAAGCAGATTCCCGGGCCGAAAATGCACTATCAGGCGCTCTTGCGCCTGGGGGACGGCAGCCCGCTGACCATCGACGTACGTCCGGCGATGGCGCCCCTCTCCCCCTGGCTGCCGATGGTGCTGCTGGGGCAGTTGGCGCTGTTGATCGGCTGCACCTGGCTGGCCGTGCGCATCGCCGTCGGCCCCCTGACCCGGCTGGCCCAAGCGGTGGAAACCCTCGACCCGAATGCCCACAGCGTCCGCCTGGACGAAAAGGGCCCGACCGAAGTGGTGCATGCGGCCAAGGCCTTCAATGCCATGCAGGACCGCATCGCCGCCTACCTCAAGGAGCGCATGCAGTTGTTGGCGGCGATTTCCCATGACTTGCAGACGCCCATCACGCGCATGAAGCTGCGCGCCGAGTTCATGGACGAAGGGATCGAGCGGGACAAACTGTGGAGCGACTTGAGCGAAATGGAACACTTGGTGCGTGAAGGCGTGGCCTATGCCCGCAGCATCCATGGCGCCACCGAGGCCAGTTGCCGGATCAGCCTGGATGCGTTTCTCGACAGCCTGGTGTTCGACTACCAGGACACCGGCAAGGACGTGCAACTGTGCGGGAAAAACGCCGCGGTCATCGACACCCGCCCCCATGCCCTGCGGCGGGTGCTGGTCAATCTGGTGGACAACGCCTTGAAATTCGGCGGCGCGGCGCAGATCCAAGTGCAACCGGCCGCCAACGGGCAACTGGCGATCCAGGTGCTGGACCGTGGACCCGGGATCAGCCAGCAGGAACTGGCCGAGGTGCTCAAACCGTTCTACCGGGTGGAAAGCTCGCGCAACCGGGAAACCGGTGGCACCGGCCTGGGCCTGGCCATCGCCCAGCAACTGGCGATCGCCATGGGCGGCTCACTGACCCTGAGCAACCGCGACGGCGGCGGCCTATGCGCCGAGCTGCGCCTGGCATTCGCAAGCTGACACGAGCAACCTCTGTGGGAGCGAGCTTGCTCGCGATAGCGGTGTATCTGCCGGCATCCGTTCAACTGACCTGACGCCATCGCGAGCAAGCTCGCTCCCACACTGATCCGAGGCGCTACACAGATTGATGTCTTACCAATCCGCCTGTGGAGTATTGGATTTGGAGGCGGGTTTGTATGTCAGTGTGTCTGCGGACGATGGGCATACACAAACTTGCACGAGACTGCGTTGCGGACACACCCCGCTTACACCGGTTTGAAAGACTCCTCGTACCCCGGCGGCCATCACGACCGGGCCTCGACATCCAAGGAGCCTTTACATGCCTAGCGCAACTGCATCTCCCCTACGTTTCCAGGGCTGGTCGCTGTTCAGCCTGCTCGCCGCCCTGGTGCTGTTGATGACCGGGTTGATCCTGGTGCTCAACCCTGACCTCACCGAAGGCGTGCGCAGCGCCATTCGCGCCACCGCTCGTTCGTCCTTCTTCCTCTTCTTGCTGGCCTTCACCGCCTCGGCATTCGCGGTGCTGGTGCCCTCGCCCCTGAGCCGCTCGCTGGTGCGCGAACGGCGTTTCATCGGGCTGGCGTTTGCCTTCTCCCATCTGGTCCACGCGGTGCTGATCTACAGCTACGGCCAGCTCAACACCGAGTTCTGGCCCGGCCGCACCACCCTCGGCAACGTGCCCGGCACCGTGGGCTACGTCTTCATCCTGCTGCTGGCCCTGACCTCGTTCAAAAGCACCACGCGCCTGATCGGCTTCAAGGCCTGGAAGCGCCTGCATGTCACCGGTATGTGGGTACTGGCGGCGATCTTTGCCTACTCCAATTTCAAGCGCATTCCCATGAGCGACTGGTACGTACTGCCATTCGGCCTGATCTGCGCCGCCACCGCCATCCGCCTGGTGGGCAAGCTGGCCCAGGCCACGCAGCGCCGCCAACGGCCGCAACACGCTTGAGCCCAGGGAGGCCGATCATGTATTCAAACGTGCTGAAAACACTGCACCTGCATCTCGATCAGGCAGGCGCCTGGCTCGCGCCGCTGGGCCTGCGCCTGTTCCTGGCCTGGGAGTTTTTCGAATCCGGCCTGGAAAAATGGAATGGCGAGAACTGGTTCGCCGAGATCCAGTCCGCCTTTCCGTTCCCCTTCGACCATGTGCCGGCCCAGTGGAACTGGGAACTGGCGATGTGGGCCGAACTGATCGGTGCCATCGCCCTGTTGATCGGCTTGGGCACGCGCCTGTCGGCGCTGGTGCTGATCGTCGTCACCGTGGTGGCGACCGCTGCCGTGCACTGGCCGGCGGACTGGTCGAGCTTGAGCGAACTGGCCCAGGGTTATGCGATTACCAACAAGGGGCATGGCAACTTCAAGCTGCCGTCGATCTATCTGGTGGCGTTGCTGCCGTTGGGGCTGCAAGGGGCTGGGAAGCTGAGTGTGGATGCCGTGCTGAACAGCGGCCTGCCTCACCCAAGCAAGGCCTGACAAAAATCCCTTGTGAGAGCGAGCTTGCTCGCGATAGCAGTGGGTCAGTCGACCTCACAGTGACTGACATACCGCCATCGCGAGCAAGCTCGCTCCCACAGGGTTGGGTTTAATTGACGGGGTGTGGCTGCACGCCAACAACCCCTTGCTCCTGCATCCGCCGCAACAGCGCCACGGCGCTGTCCATGAACTCGAACGAAGCCACCCCCGCCTCCTGCGCCAACGCCAGCAGCTGCCCTCGCCCCGCCAACCCGGGATATTCCTCGATGCGCTGCAAAAGGCGCCAGGCCAACGGGCTGAGTTCGGCAAAGCGCACCTCAAACCCAGGCGTGCGCCGCACCAGCAACAGCGTCGGCTGTGCCGGTGGCGTCGAGGGCTGGTAGCTCGGGGCCAGGCGATGCACCGGCCACTGGTACGCCAGCGGCCAGGCCAGGGGCGAGACACGCAGCGGCAGATCGAGCAAGGCGGCCTCATCATGAATCAGCAACGGCTCGGCCTCGGATTGCAGCAGCGCCATCTCGACCCACTCATAATGCGCCAACTCCGCCACGAACGGCGGCCAGTCCGGCGATAGGTGGGCCCCGAGGTAGGTCACAAATTCCTCGGCGATTTCACCGAACATGGGCGTAACGCAGCGGTGTTCGCGCAGGAACCGGCGCACACACGCACGCCATTGCTCCTGCCCCAGCACGCTCACCAGCACCGGAAAAGTGCCGCTGAGCAGCGAACGCATGTTTTCGAAGATCAGGTCGCGATACACCTGCGCCCGCGCCGCGTCCATGCCGGTCGGAACCGGGCAGTGTTCCGGGTCGCGCAGGTAACGGGTCAGCGCCTGTTGCTGCTGATGCAGCGTCTGCCGGGCCTCAGCCATGGCTCACCGCCTGCCGGGGGACGGCGGGGTGTTGCAACTGGCGAATCGTCTGCAATTCGGCCACCAGCGCGGCATAGGGCGGGAAATTGAAGTCCCGTTCGAGCAAGGTCGGCTGCACGCCGAAACGCGCGTAGGCCTGGGCCAGCAACGCCCAGACCGCCGGTTTGACCGGTGCGCCATGGCTATCGATTTTAAGCGTATCGGACTCATCGTAATGCCCGGCCACATGCATCGCGACCACCCGCCCCGGCTCGAGGCCCGCCAGGAATGCCTGGGGATCGAAACCGTGATTGATCGAGTTGACGTAGACGTTGTTGACGTCCAGCAACAGGTCGCAATCGGCTTCGCGCAACACCGCCCGGGTGAATTCCAGCTCGCTCATGTCTTGTTGGGGGGCGGCGTAATAGGAGACGTTTTCCACCGCCAGGCGGCGCCCCAGCACATCCTGGGCCTGGCGGATCCGCGCCGCCACGTGGTGCACCGCTTCTTCGGTAAAGGGCAGCGGCAACAGGTCATACAGATGCCCGTCATCGCCGCAGTAGCTCAAGTGCTCGCTGTAGAGCGGCACGTTGAAACGCTCGATAAACCCGCGCACCTGGCCGAGAAACGCCAGGTCCAGCGGTGCCGGCCCACCCAGGGACAACGACAGGCCATGGCACGTCAACGGATAACGTTCGGCCAGCGAATGCAAGGCGGCCCCATGGGGGCCGCCGATTCCGATCCAGTTTTCCGGGGCAACTTCGAGAAAATCGAAATCCCCGGCCGGTGCCTGGCGCAGCTCATCGAGCAAGGCCCGGCGCAGGCCGAGGCCTGCCGAGGGTTGAGGTAAATTCAACATGACACATCTCCTGAGGAAACGAGATGTGGAGAGCCTCATGGAGCGAACGCCACCCGACGGTGGAAATCGAACCTCAGTGGGCTGGCATCAACTCATCAGGCTCACCACCCGGGGCGAATCAGGACTCGATAGCCGCCCCGCACTTGCCTTCGCCACATTTGCCTTCGGCGGTCTTCGCCTGGGCCGACAGGTATTGCTTGGCTTCCGGCAATGAGATGCCGCCGTCGTGGTTGGCGTCGATCTTGTCGAACTCCGCCGCGCGCTCCGGTGCAGCGACGATGAACTCGTCCCGCGAGACCTGGCCATCGTGGTTGGTATCGGTCTTGGCGAACTTGTCTTCGCCGCACTTGCCTTCGGCGGGTTTTTTCACGGTATCGGCTGCCGCCAGGGTGTAGCCCTGGGCCAGGTCGTTCATGGTCAAGGCCGAAGCCGCCGTGGAGAGACCCAGACCGCCGACCAGGGCCAGGCCAAGTGCAAGGGACGAATGACGGGAGAAGTTGAGCATGGGTATTCCTCTGACGATTGACGATTGACGATTAAGGTGCCAGTCATCCGCACCGAGGTTCGGTGTCGGCTGGCTGGCGTAGTTAATCGCCGGTGTGTATCCGGCCTGTGTCGCCGGCCTGGGCCTTCGTCAAGCAGGTGTATCCGGGCCTGTGCGGTACACACTGCGATACACGCCCGCCCGGCCTCAGGCCCCTGGGGTTGAAAAAATCGAAACCTTGGAAGGTCTGCGCCGGTCAAGTCTTGTATGAACGTCAACCGCTGCACGTCGCGCCGAGCGACCGCAGCCTGAAACGAGGGACAGACATGAGCATGACCGTCGGTGATTTTCTGGTGGAACGTCTTTATGAATGGGGGGTTCGCCGTATCTATGGCTATCCGGGCGATGGCATCAACGGCGTGTTTGGCGCCTTGAACCGCGCCCAGGGAAAAATCCGCTTCATCCAGGCCCGCCACGAGGAAATGGCCGCGTTCATGGCCTGTGCCCACGCCAAGTTCACCGGCGAGCTGGGGGTCTGCATCGCCACCTCCGGGCCCGGAGCATCCCACTTGGTGACCGGCCTCTACGACGCCCGGATGGACCACATGCCAGTGCTCGCCATCAGCGGCCAACAGGCGCGCGCCGCACTGGGCGGGCATTACCAGCAGGAACTGGACCTGGTCAGTCTGTTCAAGGACGTGGCCGGGGCGTTCGTGCAGCAAGCCAGCGTGCCCGCCCAGGTGCGTCACCTGCTGGACCGCGCCGTACGCACGGCGATAGGCGAGCGCCGGGTCACGGCGCTGATCCTGCCGAACGACCTCCAGGAGATGGAATACACCGCGCCACCTCACAAGCACGGTACGGTTCACTCCGGCGTCGGCTACCGCAAGCCCAGCATCGTCCCCTATGAAGAGGACCTGCGCAAAGCCGCCGAAGTCCTCAATGCCGGCAAGAAAGTCGCCATCCTGGTCGGCGCCGGCGCACTGCACGCCACTGACGAGGTGATCGCCATCGCCGAGAGGCTCGGCGCCGGCGTGGCCAAGGCGCTGCTGGGCAAGGCCGCCGTGCCGGATGACCTGCCCTGGGTCACCGGCACCATCGGCCTGCTCGGCACCGAACCCAGCGACAACCTGATGGCCGGCTGCGACACGTTGCTGATGATCGGCTCCGGCTTTCCCTACGCCGAGTTCCTGCCCCCTGAAGGCCAGGCCCGGGGCGTGCAGATCGACATTCAGGCAGACATGCTCAGCCTGCGCTACCCCATGGAAGTCAGCCTGCACGGCGACAGTGTCGACACCTTGCGCGCCCTGCTGCCGCTGATCGAAGAAAAAACCGACCGAGCCTGGCGCAAGAAAATCGAGCATTGGCGGGAACGCTGGGACCGGACCCTGGAAAAACGCGCCCGGGTATCGGCCAAGCCGATCAATCCGCAGCGGGTCACCTTCGAACTGTCGCCACGGCTGCCGGAGCACGCCATCATCACCTGCGATTCCGGCTCCTGTGCCAACTGGTTCGCCCGGGACATCAAGATCCGTCGCGGTATGATGTGTTCGCTGTCCGGTGGCCTGGCGTCGATGGGCGCGGCCGTGCCCTATGCCATCGCGGCGAAGTTCTGCCATCCGCAGCGGCCGGTGGTCGCCCTGGTGGGCGATGGCGCCATGCAGATGAACAACATGGCCGAGCTGATCACCGTCGCCAAGTACTGGCGCACCTGGGCCAACGGCACCTGGATCTGTGCGGTGTTCAACAATCGCGATTTGAACCAGGTGACCTGGGAACAGCGGGTCATGGAGGGCGATCCGAAATTCGCCGCCTCCCAGGACATCCCCGACGTGCCCTACCACCTGTTCGCCGAATCCATTGGCCTGAAGGGCATCCTGGTACTGCATGAGGACGACGTGGCCACGGCCTGGGAAACCGCGCTGGCGGCGGATCGTCCGGTGCTGATCGAGTTTCGCACCGACCCCGACGTGCCACCGCTGCCGCCGCACATCAAGCTGGAACAGGCGAAGAAATTTGCCTCGACCCTGCTCCAGGGCGATCCGAACGAGCGAGGCATCGTGGTCGAGACCGCCAAGCAGGTACTGAGCAGCTTGCTGCCGGGCCATCGCACGGATAAAGAGTGAGGCTGACGCGATGCCAACCGTTGAGCTGCATCGTCGCTATGAACGGTCCCTGCTGCTGGTGTTCTGCGTGCTGTGGGGATGGTTGGCCATCGCGCCGCTGAAACGCAGCGACTGGCTGGCGGAGAACCTGCTGGTCATTGCGTTATTGGTCGTCCTGGTGACCGTTCATCGACGGTTCAGCTTTTCCCGGCTTTCCGCCACGCTGCTGTTCGTGTTCCTCTGCATCCATGAAGTCGGCGCCCACTACACCTATGCCAAGGTACCTTACAACTCGTGGTGGCAGGCCCTGACCGGGGGGCCGTCGCTGGATCAGCTCATGGGCTTCGAACGCAACCAATTCGATCGGCTGGTGCACTTCAGCTACGGCCTGCTGCTGGCGTATCCGGTGCGCGAGGTTTTGCTGCGGGTTGCGCCAGCGACGGGGTTCAGGGGCTATTTCCTGGCCTGGAGCCTGATCCTCGCGTCGTCGGCCATTTACGAGATCATCGAATGGCTGGGCGGCGCCTATATCGGGGGCGACACCGCCAAGGCCTTTGTCGGCGCCCAACAAGACCCGTGGGACTCGCAAAAGGACATGGCCTTGGCCGCACTGGCCGCATTCATTGCCCTACTGGCCGCCGCCGGGGTCAATTCCCTGCGCCAACGGGATGTCGCCCTCGAGTGGGCCTCACGCTTGAAGGCCCGCACCTGACGAATACGACGCAGCCTGTCGGCCCCTTCGTCAACACGACTCAGTAAATCAGCCCACCCGCCGATATAAGACACGTGCGGGTGAAATCGCTTTTTGGCTGATGACTTATCTTTATGATTGAAAATGCTGGCAACGACTCGACTGTCCTTTCCCCGGGCTCGCCAACCCGTAGCTTCACCCGTCGCACTTTTCCGGCCATCATGCTCCTGCTGTTTGTCATGTCCGCACTGGCAATCGCCGTGTTGCTCAACATCACCGGCGCCCAGGACCGACGCTCCCGTGAACAGAGCCTGTTTTTCGCCCAGCGGGCCATCGAGGGGATCCGCACCGGCATCGGCCGGGACCTGAGCGACTATTCCAAATGGAGCGACGCCTACCGGCACCTGCACGTCAAGGTCGACAAGGAATGGGCCTATGACCAGGAAAACGTCGGCAGCAGCGTGTATTCGCTCTACGGTTACCAGGCGGTGTTTGTCATTTCCCCAACCGGCAAGACCGTCTATTCGGTGATCGATGGCCAAATGAGCGACGTCGATGCCGACACCTGGCTGACCGGCGACCTGCGCGCCCTGTGGAACAAAGCCAGCACCGAGGAAAAACACGACGAAGTGGTCGTCGAGATGCTGCATCACGAAGATGCCCCGGCGTTCGTCGCCGTGTCCGCCATCACCACCGGCACGGACAACAGCGTGGCGCAAATTCCCGGCCCGCCCAGCCTGATGCTCTTCGTCAAGGTCCTGGACCCCGGCGCCCTGGAAAACCTGGCGCGGGACTTCGCCCTGCCCGATGCCCATATCGCCAGGACACCCGGCCCAGCCGATACCGCCCAATTGCTGCTCGACAACCTGACCCTGGAGGCCCTGGCCTGGCGACCACAAACTCCGGGCCAGGATCTGCGCAAGGTGCTGCTGCCGTTGCTGGCCCTGGCGTTACTGGTGCTGGGAATCCTGGCGCTGGCCGTCCTGCGCCATGCCTTAGTGATGTTTCGCGCCCAGGAAAGCCAATACGCCAGCCTGCTGGCCCACCGCAAGGCGCTGGAACGCAGTGAAGAACGTTTCCGCGACATTGCCGAAGTCTCATCCGACTGGTTGTGGGAGGTCGATTCGACCGGGACGCTGACCTACCTGTCGGAGCGTTTCGAACAAGTGACCGGGTTCAGCCCCACGGAATGGCTGGGCAAACCTCTGCAACGGCTGCTCCACCCCCATGGCGGCTCGATCTCGATTGCTCAATGGCTGCTCGGCGGGGCCAACAGCCTCTCTTCGGCACCGCTGCTGTGCGAGTACACCGCGCGCAACCAGCGCATCCGCACCTGCAAACTGTCGGTACGGGCCATCGAGGCCGGCACCCTGGGTTTTCGCGGCACCGCCACCGACATCACCGACGAGCTGCGGGCGCTGGCCCAGATCAAGCACCTTTCCCTGCATGATCCGCTGACTGGGCTGGCCAACCGCAACCGCTTGTTCGATTGCCTGCGCGAACACCTGGGCCGACCTGATCGCCCGCCTCTGGCGCTGCTGAACCTGGACATGGACCGATTCAAGCCGGTCAACGACTCCCTCGGCCATGCCGTGGGCGATAAAGTGCTCAGGGAAGTGGCGCATATCCTCCAGCAAAACGTCCGTGGCACCGATCTGGTGGCGCGCCTGGGCGGTGACGAATTTGTCATTGTCATGCCCGACCCCGGCGACGCCGACGATCTCGATCAACTGTGTGAACGGCTGATCGATTGCATGCAACGGCCCATGCACCTGGACGGCAACACGCTGTACCTGGGGGTGAGCATCGGCGTTGCCTGGGCGCAGCCCGGCGACGAACGCGCCGATGAACTGTTGCGCCACGCCGATATCGCCTTGTATGCGGCCAAGGCAGCAGGCCGCAACACCTGGCGCGTGTATGTGGAAGCCATGGGCAACCTGGCCCGCGACCGGCGGCGATACGAGCAGCAACTGCGCGACGCCATGCAGCGGGACCAACTGGAACTGCGCTACTTGCCTCGCTTCGATGTGAGCGCCGAGCAGCTGCACGGTTTCGAAGCCCAGACCTTTTGGCACCATCCCGAGAAAGGTGAGCTGGCTGGGGGCGACTTCATACCGGTGGCCGAAACCTCGGGCCAACTGGAAGAGCTGGGTACCTGGATGTTGATCAATGTCTGCGAAGAGGCCGCGACCTGGCCGAGCGCCGTCAATGTCTCCATCGCGGTTTCACCCCGGTGGTTCAACAGCAACTTCCTGCTCGACCAGGTGCAAGAGGCCCTCGAAGCGAGCGGCCTGGCGCCTCACCGGCTGACCCTGGAAGTGGCCGAAGGGGTCCTGCTGGCCGACCACAAGACCGTCGCCAGCACCCTCCATGCGCTCAAGGACCTCGGCGTGCGGATCAACATCGACAAATTCGGCACCAGCATCGCCTCCCTGCGCGAGGTGCTGGACCAGCCGTTCGATGGCATCCGCTTCGATCGCAACATCCTTTCGCAGTTGGGCCTGGAGGACGACAAGGAAGGCGTCCTGGCGATGATCCGGTTGAGCCGCAGCGTAGGGCTCATGGTCACCGCCGAAGGCATCGAAAACGCCCTGCAATTCAGTCAACTGCGGAACGTGGCCTGCGACCATGTCCAAGGCCCGTACTTCGGCGCGGCACTGGCCCGCTCGGAAATGGCCTCGTTCTTCACCACGCCGCGGTGGTTGTAATCCACTTTCCACCGCTATCGCGAGCAAGCTCGCTCCCACAATGGGCGCTGTGGTGCATGCAAAAAACTCATGAACACCCCAGTTCCCTGTGGGAGCGAGCTTGCTCGCGATGAGGCCAGCACAGCCCACCTCACTGCAAGCTCAATCCCCTACAAACTCAACCGCCCCCGCTCCTCCTCGGTCAGCCGCTGGCGGTTCTGCTCGTCCAAAGGCCCCGCGCCCAATACCTGCACCGGGCTGGACGGGTCATAGGCCCGGGGCGCGTCGTGTTTGGCGCCATCGCGTGACGGGGCCAGTTGCTCGGAGCCAAAACTCACCACCTGCACCGTGAACACCGACGCCTGGTTCTGCCGCGCCGCATTCTGTTGCTGACGGGCCACGTCTTCAGCCGCCTGCGTCGCCGAAGACGCCGCCGAACTGGCCGAGGTGATGGCCCCGGTGTTCACCGAGGCTGCCAGCGGCACACCGGTGGATTTGCCCTGGGTCTGGATGTTAGCGGCGTTCACCACGGTCAACGCCGCGATGTTGACGTTGCCCGACACCCGGATCCCCGCCTCGCCCGCATCGATGGTGCCCAGCGGCGCGATCAGGTCGATATCCCCCGGCGCCACTTCGGCAATGGGGTTGAGGGTGGCGATACCGGCCCCGGTGCTCGGCACCGAAGGCGACAGCGTCACGTTGCCCCAGGTGTCGTACAAGCGCTTGGGCGGCGTGTAGACCACGGTGGTCTTCGAACCGCGACCGGCGTTGATATCGCCCTGGGCCGACCAACCGAGGATCGAGCCGCCGAAAGTGGTCATGATCCGGCTCTGCCCCAGCAGGATGCTGTTCTGCGCATACAACTGGATATCGCCCTCGCCCTGGGTAATGACCCCGGCGGTGGAAGGCGGTGCGTTACCCTCGATGCCGAAGGTCTGCCCGCCACCCGGCGTCAGCATCTGGATGCTGCCGCCGAAATCGGTGTGCACCCCCGCCCCGCCGAACATCGTGATGTCGCCCTTGTAGGTGATCGGATTGCCCGCCACATCCTTGCTTGGGAACAACAAGTCGATAGCCTCCCGGCCCCGCAGGTAGCTGCCCTGGCGCACGCCGCCCACTTCGTTGTACTCACGGCCACCGGCCTTGAGCTCGGCGAAGTACACGTCGCGGGCAAACACCCGTTGCTGCTCGGCCGGCAACGCCGCGAAATAGCTGCGAGCCTGTTCGCTGTCGCCGCTGAAGCCGAAGCGTTCCTCGAGCCAATCCACCAACTCCGCCTCGTAGGTCTTGGCGACCTTGCCGTCCTGGTTCGCCAGCGGCACACCGGCCAGGGCCTGGTTCGCCGGGTCCAGGTAGGCCTTGACGAAGCGTTCGTAATCCGCCCCGTTGAGACCCGCGCCGGCTTGCAGCACCAGGCTCGCGCCAGGGCGCGAATCCCCCGGCACCACGGCACCGAGGCTGGTGATGCTGACCTTGTCGTCCATCAGGATGTTGCGCCCGGCGGTGATCTCCAGCAGGCCGGGGCCGGCGACGTTGAAGTTGCTGTAGAGGATGTCACGGCCGGCGGAGACGATGGAGATGTCGGTGGGGTTGTTGTGGATGAAGAGGTTGCCGGTGCTGGTGTAACTCCCCGCGTCGGAATTCTCATTCAGAGACCCACCCAACGGTATGCCGCTGCTGACAATGTCTCGCCCAGCCATCATCCGTACAGCTCCGGCGCCTTCGTAGGCGATTCGCCCAGGCCATCTGCCCGTAGAGGCTGATGTCATCGACCGTCCGGTGGTGACTGCCAGCAAATCACCTTCCAGCGCATAGAAACGCGCAGGGTCGGCATTGAGGGCCCATTCACCGGAGGCGCTGCTGGTGTCGAAGGCAAACAGCGGCAATATATTCGCACTAGGACGCGCGAGGTTGCCATCGGCTGAGAGGTTACTGGCTTTGATGACGGGACCGAAATCGACAGTCTCGACGAGACCGACAAAGGCCGGCCTGAACGGCGTGGCCAGGGCTGCAGACGATGCACCGGAACGGCTGACCGACATATCGCCGCCGTAGATGGAATCGCCGGCCATAAATTGCAGCTCACTGTTGATACCGGGAGCAAGCAGCAGGGCTGGACGGTTGTCACCGTTGTAGCCGGTTCCATCCCATATTGAGGACTGGCCGTAGTAAAGACTGCCGCTGGCCGCCACAGCCCTCAGGATCGATGGGTAGACCACGGCCAGATCCGTTGCCGTAGCACTAGTCAAAGGCGTCAGGTTGCCTCCCGACGACCACAGATCAATCGCCGTATTGGCCGTCCATAACGAAAACCAGCTCACGCCGGATCCGTTAGTTGTGCCATCTTTGAAAGGCGATACGTTCATCATCGGCGCCCGACCCGGGTCCGCTACGTCCATCACTACCAGGTCGCCTGACGTTGTCAGATCGAACGTGGCATCGCCCGGCATCAAAGTCAGCCCGCCTGTTGGCAGGCCACGTGTGGCTCTGAAGAAGTCGTACGCACGCGTTTCCCCCGGAGACTGTGCCGAAGCAACGTTGCCATAGCGCAGGTCGATTCGACCGATGGCGCCGCTGTCGATCTGCGCGTGCCCCCGCAGGTTGATGACCGCGCCGTTGAGATGCCCGTCCACGAACAGGCTCTCGGGATTCAAAGCACCACCCACACGCAGATTGAGATCTCCACCGCCGGTCAATTGCAGGCTGCCATCAGCCCCTACACGTCCGGTGCTGCCCACCGCCAACAGCAGCCCCTGGCTACGAGGGTTGATGTTTGAGTTGAAGCCGCTACCGGCGAGTCGGTTCAACACGCCCGCGTCACCCTTCACCTGCACATCCAGATCACCGCCACCCAAGGTTCCGAACCCGGTGAAAGCGGCCATTTGATCAGCGCCACCCGATACCGTCGACGCGGTATAACTACCGAAGTTGATCCACCAGGCGGTCGGCTGGCTGCTCACTGAATCACCATTGCCCTGGCGCCAGAGCCAATTGCCCACATTGGCCGAGTCCTGGCCCATGTCGGCGGGATTCGGTCGTCCGTTCGGGGTGGCTGCAGGCGCGGTCAGGTTACCGCTGAGGTCGCCGCCGACCTTGAGCAACAGATTGCCGCCCGCGTCCGGATACCAGGCGCGATAGAGACTTTCAGCGCCGCCATCGACCAGCTTTTCGTTGCTGCCATCCTCGTCGTTGAGCACCTTGCCGTTGGCGCCCAGGGCCTTGGGCTGGTTGTAGGGATCGCCCGGGAACGTTGGTGCTGACGAGGTGCCGGCGGTGTAGATGCCGAACAACGAATCCATGCGCAGGTTGCCACCGCTGAGCAGTTCCAGGTCCCCGGTACCGGTGCGGATGACGCTCGGACGGACACTGCCGGCAACCGCTTGATACTCCACGTCTGCGGGAGCACAGACACTCGGCGCCGCGTCGCAGAGTGACTGAACCGAATCAAACTGGAAAAACTGCGCAGCGGCCTGGCTGATCAGCTCGCCGGCCTTGACCTCAAAGCCGGAACCGGCCAATTCCTCCTCCGCGGCCTTGGTCCATCTGTAAGAAGCTTGAAGCGCGCAAATGCCGGCGAAATCCGCACAGAAGGCGTCAACCGAGTCGTAGCCAAAATTGCTCACGATGTCCAGGTCAACGGTTTGGCCAAGCTCTACCGTGAATCCCGCGCCCGCCAGCTCATCGACCCCTTGTTGAGTCCACCGATAGGTGCCCTTGGCCGGCACGGATTTGCCAAACATGCCGTAGTGACTATCGGCAAGGCGCAAGTCGCCTTGTACCGGATCGGGCTGGACGATCCGGCTGTCCGCCGCCGTCGTATCGGCCCCGGCCACCAACCGCAGCGACCAGGATTGCGAACTCTCGGCGAGCATCGGGGCGATAGCCCACATGCGGCCATCGCTGCCGGCGATTTCCGGACGTAGCTGGATCGACTCGACGCCATCCGGCAACTTCACATCGGTGCCCGAGGGGATCAGCGAACCACGGTTCAGCGCCAGGCTGCCGTCCAGCTTGAGGATATTGCTCTGGACATTGCCCGCGTCGGCCACGTTGGGCAACGCCACACCCTTGGGCCAGGTGAAACCGAGCAAAGCGGTGGCGCCGCTCAACACGCTGCCAGCGCCCAACTGCGAGCCGGCTTCGAGGGTCTGGGCCCGGCTCAGCAAAGTGCCGGCGGCAAACAGCAGGTTGCCGGAGGCGTCGTGCACCGCAGCCGCCAATACCGTGCCGGCCGGCAGCTCCAAGGGTTGTTCCAGGATCGCCGCCACTGGCAACCGGGTGCCGGCCGCCAGGGTCACGTTTTTGATGGGTAAGTCGTAGTTGAGCGTGGTTCCCGCCGGGAACGCCGTACCGTCGGCCAGCGTCACGCCGGCACCGGGGACGACGATGTCGCCACCGGTGAAATCGATGCCGGGCAGCAACACCCAGCCTTTGTCATCCTGAGTGGCGGGCGGCGGAGCGAATCCGTCGTTGATGCTGCCGTAAATGCTCAGGTCGCCCCCGGCGCGCAGGGTCAGCGCGCCGGCCTCACCGGAGCCGTACACGGCGGTTTGCCGGGTGTGCGGATTGACACTGGCGTAGCGATAACCGGACAGGTCCAGGTCGCCCTGCACCACCAGGTCACCGTCGGCCGTCGCACTGACGATCTCGACGCCGGGCCGCAGGTGGAAGGCATCGGCATAACGGGCGTTGTTCAGACCAGCGAGTTTGCGTTGCATCAAATCGCTGTTGGCCAGCGCCGCGTTGATGAAGGCGAGGCTGTCCTGGTGCTTGCCATCCAGGTAGGCCTGATCGATGACCTGATACGGACGGCCACTGGCCGCCGGATCGCTGCCAAAAGCTGCGTCGTTGTATTGCCACATACCATTGACGGCGATGGACCGCGCGCCCTGGATATCCAGGTTGCCGCTGGCGTCGATGGCAATGTCACCGTGGGTGGCATCCGGGCCGGCGCGCCGGGCATTGAGTTCCAGGGTGCCGCGAGCGCGACCATCCTGCTGTTCCGCAGGCGCCGCAGTGCCATGGCGCAGATCGATGCGCGCGCCGTCGGCCAATGTCAGCACGCCGCCCCGGGAGGTCAGGTCGACCACGGCGCGGTTCGGTGAGTCGATGATCTTGCCGTAGCTGTCTACCCGCAGGCGATTGCCGTGGGCATCGAGCACCGCGTTGCTGCCCAGGGTCAGAGAGCGCCCGGCGGCGAGCCGGATGCTGCCGACCCGTTCGCCGCTGGCGTCTACCTTGCCATTGACCAACAGGTTTCCGTTGTCGACCGACACACTGATGGTCGAGGCCTTGAGTTCGTTGCCGATCACCAGGTCGCCCTGCTTGAGCTGGAAGCCACGGGAGCCGTAGACCTGCCCATCGCTCAAGCGTTGGTTCAGGGCCGCGAACTGCTCGCTGAGGCTGCCGCTGTCGCCCAGGCGCTGGGCCTGGATTTCCACGCTGCCGGCCAAGTAAGGCATGGTGGTGCCGCCAGCGTCGTATTCGCCACTGCTGCTGCCGAGGATTCGTCCTTGCAAGTCGACCAGCCCGGCCGCCTCGTCCAACGCCACCGCACTGAGCCGGCCAGCCTGATTATTGCGAGCCGAAAGGTCGATGCTTGAACCATCCGCCTGGCGGATGTTGCCGTTGCGGCTTTGCAGGATCACCTCGCCACCGGCGCTGTAGCGCGTGACATCGTTGAAGGTGATCGCGCGACCGGCTACATCAATCAACGCTCCATCGGCGAGAGTCAGGTCATCCGTCGCGCTGAGGGTCAGCTTGCCGCTGGGCAGCACCACGGCACTGGCCAGGTTGAGGCTCTGGCCCTTGAGGGATAACTCGCCCCCAAGCCCGGAGACAGCGCCCGGCTTAGCGGGCGTGCCTGCTACATTGACCGCCCCGCCCGCAGTAATGCGGTTGACCGAACCGGCCTCACCGGTGAGCAACGGGGTAAGGATATTCAGATTGCCGCCGCTGTAGGCGTAGCCTGTTTTCGCGTCATAGGCGCCCTGGCTTTGATACACCGCCAGGCTGCCCTTGTGGTTGGCGGTCAGTCGCTCGCTGGCGCTGAGGTTGACGTTGGCAAAGCCCAGCGCCAGACGGTCGAGGGTAGTGACCGAGCTGGGCTGGGCGAAGTCACCGTAACCGAACTCGATCCGTTGGGCCTGGATGTCCAGGCGACCGGCACCGGTGCCCGCCCCACCGGCAATCACCGAACCCGGCGCGCCAACAGCGCCGTTCCAGATCAGGTTGGCGGTGCGAATGGTCGCCACGTCATTGGCGCTGCCGGCACCATAGATGGCCGGGGTGCTGAGCATCAGGTTGCTCAGGCGCGATTTGCCGGTGACCGGGTCATACGTGTCGAGGCTGACGGTTGCGTAGAAATTCAACGCCTCGCGGGCCGACAGCTCTAGGGTTTCCAGGGCCGGTGCGCCATATTCGGTGTCGCCACGCAACAGGCGATCAAGCACGGTCTGGCTCAGGGTCAGACCCGCTGGCAAGACCTGGCGCATCGCCGCATCGCTGAGTGCCTGGGCGGTGCCGACGTTGATATTACTCAAGGCCAGGGTCAGGTGACGGGTGCCGTAGCGCACTTGGTCACTCAGGGCCACGCTGCCGCCCGAAGCAGCGACGATACTGCCCTCGGAATGAATCCGTGTGACGCCACTGCACGCTATCAGGCTGCAACCGCCGATGTTGATGGCGCCGTTGGAGCCCGACTCGGGCGCAAGCACATTGAGCAAACCGTTGGAGGCAGCCAGCATGCTGTAGTTGAGCGATTTCCCGCTCAGGTTATAGATAAAACCATCACGGGCGTCATAGGCGGCCTTGCCCCGGCCAATGGTATTGATGGCGGCGCCTTGCTCCACCAGCACTTCCCCGCCACTGGACAGAAGGAATACTTCGGGAGCTGCCAAGGTCGCGCCTTCACGCAAGATCACGCTGCTCGACACCTTTTGCGGGCTGATGTAATTGCCGCCTTGTCCATAGATCACTGAAAACTGGCCACCGATCACTTGGCGCGAGGCATTCAACGCATTCAGGCTCTCGGCATTGAGGGACACGCCTTCGAAGCCGGCCGTCGCCCCACTTCCGTCGGCTACCACCTCCAACGCCTTATTCGCGATAGCAGTCACAGCGACAGTACCGCCATACCCCCCCGTTTGAGGCGCGAACTTGCCGATGCCCTTGAAGGAAAACGCCTGATCTCCCGCGCCAGGCGACAGGCTCAACTTCAAGGTCTTGGCATCGACCGGCAAGACGGCCCGAGGCACGCCCAGGCGAGCGGCATCGGCCACGGCAAACTGGGCGTAGCTGGTTTCGTTATATTGCGAATAGCGACGCAGCACATCTCCCGAGGTCAGGATGACCTGGCTGGACAAACTGTCGCGCTGCCCGGTATTGGCAACCGAGAGCACGCCAGCGGTGGTCCAAGAGCCGTTGCGCATCTGTTGCGCCCCCGTTGAGAGGCCTTGCCCCGCCAGGCCATTGACCTCGACTCGGAACGCGCCTGGCATCAACGCATACGTGGACGGCATCAGGGTATAGGTACCGGCGGCGAGCCCTGGCACACCAGCGCCAATGGTAATTTGCTGGCCTACTCGCGGATCCACCGCGCCGCCTTCGGGGGCGACCGGCGCATACTGGCTCTGATTGCCCGGCACGATAGCGTAGACCGGATTGCTGGATAGCCCCGGCAAGGTGAAGCCGCCGTTCGTGCCAATTTGTACCAACGGGTTGAAGCGTGCGTCGGTGGAACCGCCACGGCCGGAGATGAAACCAGCACCGAGCAAGTCACCGCCACCCGAGAGGTCGAGTACCGAGCCTTCCTGACCCTCCACCGACTTGCCGCCCAGAATCACGCCGATATTAATGTCGCCGTTTTCGGAAGGAACCGCGCCTTGCCCCAGCAGCACAACCTTCTTGCCGGCGTACTGGTAACTCTGACCATCGACAGTACCGCCATACGGCATGACCAGACCCAGGCCACTGACCGAGGTCAAGCTGCCCGGCAACAGGTTGATCCGATCGGTGATGGCTTCCCCGGGACCACCATTGGTGCCGATTTCAATCAAACCCAGCGGTGCCCGTACCACTCCGCCCTGTTCAATGCTTGCGCTACCCAATTGCAAGCGCCCGAATGCCGAGTAAGGCACCTGGGACGTGGTTTGGGTCGTTCGCCCGATGACCAGGCTGCGCAAAGGATCATATTGCGGCGTTCCCTCCGCAGTCATGCTCCACCCCGCCAAAACCCGGGCGCCAACGCCCGTCGCTGGATACAGCTGAGCGGCTTGCAACATCATGTCCGAAGGCGTCAGGAGTTGGGTGGTAAAGCCTGTAGGCAATCCATCGTTCGAGAACCCGGCCAGGAATCGCACATCCCCCCGACTGCTTAACTGAACCCGGTCAAAACCGGCGCGCTCCAACTCGACGGTGCTGCCGTCGGCCTGTCGCACGGTACCCTTGCTACTGAAGGTCACGTTACCCTGCACATCCAGCAGGTCTGCGTTGACAGAAAACACGGCCTTGTTCGTCTGCAACGATACGCCGCCATCGACCACCGGGCGGACGTAGTTATCCCTGTTTGGAAGGTTGGCCGCGGGGCCCGACAGCAGTACATGGGAAGCATTGAGTTGAGCCCGGGTATCTGGCGCGGCTGCACGGGTTACAAAACTGCGGGCATACAGGCTCAGGCTTTGGTCAAGGGACAGCGACACGTCGCCATCGATGCTCAACAGCCCGTTGCTCAACAGCGCCAGGCTGTCGAAGCCACCCGACTGGACCTGATCCACACCCAATCGGCCGTGACCGTAGACCAGTGAATCCGCCGAGGTTTCGGCCGTGTCGCCCGGCAGGGCCGCTTGGGCGTTTTGCCCGAGCACCAGCTCACGCACGTGCAAGACCCGGTCACTGACCGCATCGTTGCGGTAATACGGCGTTTCCAGGGCCACCGACAAACTGCCCCCTGCCGCCCCCGTGCCCCCCGAACGAGCGCTGAACTCGCCGTCCAGGTACAAACCATTGGCCGACGCCAGGGAAATACTGCCGCCATCGCTCGCCACCGACGTGCGTCCCTGGCCAGAAATATCCAGCACGGCCTGGCTGCCATCCGCTTGCAGACGCGCGCCGTCGCGCACCACGACAAACAGTTCGGATGCGGAAGCCGAACCCTTTGTGGCATCGATCTGGCCGCCGATGACAATTTGCCCGCCATCACGGACCAAGCCATAGGTCTGACCGCGCATATCCTGGGCGGTCACGGCCCGACTGGAGACGTCGATCAGCGCTTGTTCGCCCAGCCAGATGGAGCGACCGTGGCCCTGGGCGTTGACGGCTTCACCCTGCGCACCGAGGACGCTCAACCCGGTGAGGCTGACCCGTCCGCCCCAGGCGTTGAGGGTACCGTTGGCAGTCAACTGGCCGATGCTGCGCACATCGATGCCCTGCCCCGGATCGACGCTGATCACGCTGCCCTTGCCCAGGTTCAACACCGTGCTCGCCATGTCGGCCGCGCTGGAGTTCGCGGTACCGGCAGTGAGGCTCAGGCTTGCGCCGCGACGCTGGGTCAGGACGCCTTTGATCGCATCTTCCTGGTACAGCTGCGGCGTCCAGCGCTGCAACGCATCCGCCGGTTCTGCGCCGCTGCCGGTGCTCAACGCCTGATCGCCGAAACGGTACACCGGCATCGTCACATCGACCCGGGTGCCGTCGGCCACGGTCAGGCCTTGGTTACCGGTGATGTCATAGGCCGAGAAGCCTTTGTCGAAGAAGTCACCGCTCAATCGCAGGGTGCCGGGTTCGAGGGGTGTACCGCTGTCGCCGATCAGCACCTTGTTGGCCGCCAGCTTCAAGGTCCCGCCGCCACTCACGCCGGTGCCGCGCAATTCGCCGCCCAGGTTCAGGGCACCGTTACTGGACGACGTACCGGTACTGGCGGTCAGGATCAGATCACCGCCCTTGCCGCCGCGGGTCTTGCCATCGGCCATGACCGCAGCACCGGAACTGACGTCGATCAGACTGCCCTGGCGCACATCGATGTCGCCGCTGCTGCGTACAGACACAGTGCCGCCATTGAGGAACGGCAAGCCCTGGCGATCGTTGCCGTCGGGTAGCAGGTTGCTCCACCGGCCAGTGGTGTTCAACGTCACGCCCTCGCCCAACGTGACCGCGGCACGCTGACCGGTGGCGGGCGAAAGCACAACGTCTTCCATCTGGAAATTATCGGTTCGGACCTGTTTAAGCACGTTACCCAAGGCAATGCGCCCACCACGGGCGGTCAGGTCGGCGTTCACCTCCACCTGCGGCGCATAAAGCGTGATATCCCCGCCATCGGCCACCTTGAGCATGCCATCGACGTTGATGCCTTGCGCCGCTGCCACCTTGACCGCGCCGAGCTGCAAGTCATTGAGCAACGCATTGTCCAGCACCAGCTTGCCTTGCCGGTCGCTGCCGACCGCCGAGGTCAGGCCCAGGCCCGCGGCAATCTTGTCGGTCACCTTGCCGACGGTGACCTGATCGAAGGTGGGGTTCAGGCCGCTATTGATCACGCCACTGGTCTTGTCATAGATCGGCGTGTAGCTGCCTACCCACAACTGAGCCCGTCGGGCCACGGCGTTTTGCGATTGCTGGTAACCATCGAGGTTGAGGTTCGGCGCCTGGGTCTGGCGTTCACCCTGGTAGACCTCGCCAACGATCTGGCCTTCCAGCACCGCGTTGCGGGTCGATACCACCAGCTTGCCGGCATCGCGGCCGACGGTGTAGCCGGCTTCGAAGCGTTCGCGTGGGGCGATCAGTGGGTTGTAGTAGTAATCGGTCTGGCCCCAGCGTTGGCTGTGATCTTCGTAGCCCTTGTAGATACCGGTGTAGAGGATGTCCCCCGGCGCCTTGGACAATTCGTACAAGCGTCCATCGGGGCCCTTGAGCCAGGACTGGCGCAGGTAGCCGCTCTGCACATCCAGGGTGCCGCCAGACAGGTTCAGTTGCGCCGCCTGCTGGGTCACCACGTCGTTGCCGGTGAACGTCAGGCTACCGCCTTGTGCAGCCCATTCGCCGACACTATGGCCGCGGGTGCCCAGGTAACCGCCGACCTCCAGCAATCCACCCGCCGTGTACCAACGGTCAGTGGCGTAGCCGTTGGTGCCCGCCGGCACGTAAATCAAGTCACGCACGTCCACCCACACATCGTTGTTGGTCAGCTTGCCGCCATCGCGGTTGACCGGGGCGTCGCGCTGTTCGTTGCCCTGCACGTTGACCTTGATGGAATTGGACTCCATCGCCACCTTGACGCCGATGGCACCGGACACATCGATCACCGCGCCATCGCGCACCAGGCTGCGCCCGGCAGCGCTGACCGCGACCTGGCCGCCGGTGGCCAGGGTGATGGAGCCGTTCTGGAAGTCGACACTGCCGCCGCTGACGATCTCGACCCGGGACTGGTCGCTGCGGTCCACGACGCTGCTGAGGTTGTTGAACGGGCCGGTGATCAGGTTGTTCGGCGTGCCATCCAGGCCGGCCGGTCCGGCATTGCGCTGGCTGTCCAGGGCGCTGCCGCCGGCAGCATCGAGCAACACCGCCGTGGCGCTGCCCTGCCCCAGGGTCACGCTGCCGCTGCTGTCGCTCGCGGCGTTGAGCAGGTGCACGGTGCCGCGAGTGTCCACCGAACTGCTCGCCACCGCCACGCCGTTCTGCTGCACAGTGTGCCCGGTGAGGGTGATGTCGCCGGTGCTGGCCTGGATCAGGCCGCTGTTGATCACCGTGCCGGCACTGCTGCCGGGCTTGAGGGACGTCGCGACCTCGTTGCCACGGGTGGTGGAACGCAGGTTGCCGCTGGTGCCCTGGCCGCGCCGGATGTAGAAACTGTCGCCCGCCGCCAGGGTGGTCTGGCCCTTGGCGGTGATGATGGAACCGGCGTTCTCCACTTCAGAGCCCAGCAGCAAGGCATAACCACCACCGGCCGTGGAGGTGGCGGCGCGATGGGTTTCGATCAGTGCGCCCTGCTGCACTTCGACCTTGCCCGCCGCGTCGGTGAAGGTCGGTTGGCTGCCGGTGGCATCGACATACAAGCCGCGCTGGCTGAATTGCTCATCGCTGATGTTGGCCGCCACCGCCGCCAGGTTACGCACGTTGACCTGGCTGCTGCCGCTGAAAATGATGCCGTTGCGGTTGACCAGCATCACCGTGCCGTTGCCCTTGATCTGGCCCTGGATCTGGCTCGGTCGCGCCTGCGGGTCGTTGACCCGGTTGAGCACGGCCCAGTCCGCTTGCTGTTGGAAATCCACCGTGGTGTTGCGCCCGACGTTGAAGGTTTCCCAGTTGAGAATCGCCTTGTCGGCGGTCTGCTCGATCTTCACCGTGGTCTTGCCGCCGGCCTGGGTCTGCTGCGGTCCCTTGGCGTTGAGCCAGCCCTGGGTCAGGCTGTTGTCGACCTTGAGCCCGCCCTCGCCCAAACCATCGGGCACGACCTGCACCTGCCCCAACGCCGCTTGCCGCCCGGCGGCCTGGGCCGCCTGCTGGGCCGCGATGGCGGCCACGGTGTTGTTGAGGTTGGTCAGCGAACGCTGCAACTGTGCATTGGCCCGTTGCTGCTGCGCCAAGGGCGGCGGCATGCCCGGCTGCGCCGTCGTAGGCCGCCCCGCGCCACCGGCCTGGGACGCGCCCTTGGCGGCAAACCAGGCCGAACTGAACGCCGTCGCCGCGTGGGCATTGCCGGCCACCATCAGCAGGGCAATGGCCTGGGCCAGCGGCTTGAGCCGCAACATCGACAACTCATCGCGACGGGAAGCATTCAGGTTCGTCTGGGGTTTGCAGCGCAGCATCCTACTCATCCTTTCGGGTTCGCTCTAAGGGGGCGCAACGCAGTGCCTTCAAGCTGCCAGCGTTGGTTATAGGGGATAGGCGGTTACAGCCGCTCGGGACCGAACGGATGTCATGAAAATTTCATGTGGCTGTGGTGGTACGGCTATGACGCAAAAAGTCAGCAACGGCTTTCACCGTTGCTGACCGGGTGTTGCGAGTCGTTCAAGCCTGGGCTTACAACGGACGACCGATGGCGTTGCAGACGCTGGTGTTGCCGATGCTCAGGCCGCTGGAAGCCGTGACGAAAGAGTCACGAATGGCGGTTTTCCAAGCCGAAGGCAGCGGCACGAAACGGTTGGCGGTGATGGCCGAGTCGTTGTTGGTCAACGAACCGTAGTGGCGGCTGAAGAAGTTGCGCACCTGAGTGGTCTGGGTCGCATCGGCGTAGCACTGGCTGAAGATCACGTTGGTGAAGCCCAGGATCGGGTAGCCGGTGGATGGGTAGGCTACGACGCTAGGGTCGCTTGGGTTGGTGGTAGCGGCGAACACCGGTACCCAGGCGTTCGGGTTGGAACGGTTGGCTACTGCCGGTACCGCAACCGCGGCGATGGCAGTCGAAACGTTGGCTGGGGCTGGGGAAACACCGGCAACGCGGGCGACCTTGGTGGCGTCATCCAGGCCGGCCAGAGTGGTAGCGGCGTAGTCCGGGCTCATGTAGGTGATACGGCCTTGGGCGGCATTCACTGCAGTCATCACAGCCTGGCTGCCAGTGGCGGAAACGGCGCCGGCTGGCAGGCCGCCGCTGTAGCTGGAAGCGAAGTTCGTGGTGATGGCGAAGGTGCCGGTTTCAGCGCACTTGGCGTTCAGGAAGCGGGTGAACAGCTCGGTGGTGCCGCTGCTCTCGGCACGGTAAACCACGGTGATCGCGCCGGTACGGCCCGAACCGGTGATCTGGCTCCAGTCGGTCAAACGGCCGGAGAACACGCCGCACAGTTGGTTGACGCTCAGGTCAACGTTGGCGGTGCCGGTCTTGTTGAACGGAATGGCAACCGAAGTGGCGACCGAAGGCACTTGGATCAATGGACCCCAGGCGGCACCGTGGGCGCTGACGTAGGTGCTCAGTTCGGTGGCGCTGAGCTTGGAGTCGCTACCGGCCCAGTGCACTTTCTTGCCGCTGGTGTCGCCTGGCACGAACTTGGTGTAGTCGTTGGTCAGGAAAGCCGACTTGCCGGCACCACTGCCCACGCCGATGTAAGGGGCAAAACCGGCAGTCAGGACGCCGGAAGTCTGGTACAGCGGCTGAGGCAAGGTAGCACCACCGCCATTGACATCAGCCATGGCGGCCTGAGCGGCGCAGAGGCCGGCGAGGGTCAGGGATACCGCGAGAACGTTGCGCTTAAACATGAAGAATCTCCTTTCATCGTGTTCGTACGTAGGTTGGGTGACGCGTGCTTGCCGTCATGGCGCTCGGTCCTGTGCCGGTGGCGATGGGGTGAGGCCATGGGTTAGAAATTCGCAGTTTCCGGTGACAGATAAAGGAAAAAACCTCGGGAGCTGAGGGCTGTTTTTCGGCTTTTTTCCTCGGGTGTTCGAGGGCTCTGCGCCGTGGGTTCAGGCGGTTTTTTCAGGGGGACGGCAAGGGCTGGTCGCGACGATGGCGGCGGATGGTTGCCGGGCGGCGGAAGATGACAGAACAAGGAACCCGAGTTTGGCGAGGGTTTGGCTCGGGAGGTGTTGACGGCGTCAACATTTATTTTGCCCGGTGTGCTTTTGTGGCGAGGGCGCTTGCTCCGGGAGTGTCAGGTTTTTTGTGTGCGGGCCGGTAACGGCCTGCCGTTAGGCAGACCTTCATTTACCACGTCGGCCTGATGAACCGGTCCCCGTACAGGATCGCGAATTGATTCATGGCACTTTTCCAGTCGTGGGCCGCACTGCCCCAGTTCGCCGTGATATTGCGCAAGCCCAGCCAGATTAATTTGATTGCAGCGTCATCGGTTGGGAAGTGTCCTCTCGTTTTAATGATCTTGCGCAGTTGAGCGTTGATGCTTTCGATTGCATTGGTCGTGTAGATCACTTTTCGAATGGCCGGTGGGAAAACAAAAAATGGG
>NZ_FOKH01000029.1:0-86174 GCF_900111955.1 Pseudomonas sp. NFIX10
CGCGGAGTAACTTGTGATGCTGATAATCTGTTGACTAGCAGTCTGACTCCACAAGCACCCACACGAATTGCTTGATTCAGTTGTTAAAGAGCGGTTGGCTGAGCCTTTCGTCTCAACCGAGGCGCGCATTCTACAGCGCCCCGTGCATCTGTCAAGCGGTTATTTTCAGAAATCTTCAAAGTTTCGCCTCGGAAACCTCAACAACTTCAACCACTTGCGCTTCCGATCTCTCGTTAGCGGGAGGCGAATTCTACAGCGTTACTCGCTGCTGTCAACACCTCTTTTTCACCGCTTTCGACCGAGAAGATCGAACCGCATATAGAGCCAAACAACACCGCTCTATCTGCTCCTTCCGGGCTTCGATGAACTGAAGCCCCGCACCTTCGAAACCTACTTAACTCGTTGAATCTCAAGGATTTTTCCGTTTCGACTGCGCCGGAAGTGGGGCGAATTATAGACGTCCAGAACCTGCCGTCAACAGCTTTCTTCATAATTCTGTCACATCGATCAAAAAGCCCCACAAACATAGAGGCCGGCGCCTGACGGCGCCGGCCTCTTCTCTGACCGATTACAAGCTGGGGAACGCGAACTGTGAAGCCTCATGGCTGGCACGCTGCGGCCAGCGCTGGGTGATCGCCTTGCGCCGGGTATAGAAACGCACGCCGTCCGGGCCATAGGCGTGCAGGTCGCCGAACAGCGAACGCTTCCAACCGCCAAAGCTGTGATAGGCCACAGGCACCGGCAATGGAACGTTGACGCCCACCATGCCGACCTCGATCTCGTCGCAGAACAACCGCGCCGCCTCGCCATCGCGAGTGAAGATGCAGGTGCCATTGCCATACTCGTGATCATTGATCAGTTGCATCGCCTCTTCCAGGCTGTTGACCCGGACGATGCACAGCACCGGCCCAAAGATCTCTTCCTTATAGATGCGCATCTCGGGGGTCACACGATCGAACAGGCAGCCACCGAGGAAGAAGCCCTCCTCGTGCCCAGCCACACTCAAGCCGCGACCATCGACAATCAGCGAAGCACCCGCCGCCACACCCTCTTCTATATAGCCACTGACCTTGTCCCGGTGCTGACCGGTCACCAACGGCCCCATGTCCAACCCGCAAGACGTGCCGGCGCCGATCTTCAGCGCCTTGATCTGCGGCACCAGCTTGGCCACCAGTGCATCCGCCACTTGGTCGCCGACACACACTGCCACCGAAATCGCCATGCAACGCTCGCCGCACGAACCGTACGCCGCACCCATCAGCGCGCTGACGGCATTGTCCAGGTCGGCATCCGGCATCAGCACCGCATGGTTCTTCGCCCCACCCAGTGCCTGGACGCGTTTGCCACGTCGAGTGCCCTCGGCATAGATGTATTCGGCAATCGGCGTCGAACCGACAAAACTCAGCGCCTTCACTTCCGGCGCTTCGATCAGCGCATCCACCGCGGCCTTGTCGCCATGGACCACGCTCAAGACGCCCTTGGGCAACCCGGCTTCCAACAGCAATTGGGCGATCAGCAACGTCGAACTCGGGTCGCGCTCGGACGGTTTGAGAATGAAGCAGTTACCGCAGACGATCGCCAGCGGATACATCCACAGCGGAACCATCGCCGGGAAGTTGAACGGCGTGATGCCCGCCACCACGCCCAAGGGCTGAAAGTCTGACCAGGCGTCGATGTTCGGTCCTACGTTACGGCTGTATTCGCCTTTCAGGATTTCTGGCGCTGCACAGGCAAACTCGACGTTTTCGATGCCGCGCTTGAGTTCGCCGGCTGCATCTTCCAGGGTCTTGCCGTGCTCTTCGCTGATCAACTGGGCGATACGCGCCTCGTTTTGCTCCAGCAATTGCTTGAAACGGAACATGACCTGCGCACGCTTGGCCGCCGGCGTATTGCGCCAGGCCGGGAAAGCCGCCTTGGCAGCGTCGATAGCCTGCTGGATGGTCGCGCGATCAGCCAACGGCACCTTATGGATGGCCTGGCCAGTGGACGGATTGAACACATCGGCGGTGCGAGCGCTGTCGCTCAGCAGTTCGCCATTGATCAAATGCGGGATGAGGCTCATGGGGGACTCCGGAATTATCCACAGGCGCCGTTGACCGGCGCCCGTTATCGAAAGCTATAGAGAAGGACGCATCAGTCGAGCTTGTTCAGCACTTCACCGACGGCGTCGAACAGGCGATCCAGGTCCTGCGGCTTACTGTTGAACGTCGGCCCGAACTGCAAGGTGTCGCCGCCGAAGCGCACATAGAACCCGGCTTTCCACAACGCCATGCCGGCCTCGAACGGACGCACGATCGCATCGCCATCGCGCCCGGCGATCTGGATCGCGCCGGCCAGGCCATAGTTACGAATGTCGATGACGTTCTTCGCGCCCTTCAAACCGTGCAGTGCATTCTCGAAATGCGGGGCGATCTCGGCCACGCTCTGCACCAGGTTTTCCTTTTGCAGCAGGTCCAGCGCCGCCAGACCCGCCGCGCAAGCCACCGGGTGCGCCGAGTAGGTGTAGCCGTGGGGGAATTCCACCGCGTACTCAGGCGTCGGCTGGTTCATGAACGTCTGGTAGATCTCGCTGCTGGCGATCACCGCGCCCATGGGGATCGCGCCATTGGTGACTTGCTTGGCGATGCACATCAGGTCCGGCGTCACGCCAAAGCTGTCGGCACCGAACATCGAACCGGTGCGACCGAAACCAGTGATCACTTCGTCGAACACCAAGAGAATGCTGTGCTGGTCGCAGATTTCCCGCAGACGCTTGAGGTACCCCTCAGGCGGCACCAGCACGCCGGCCGAGCCAGCCATCGGTTCGACGAACACTGCGGCAATGTTGGACGCATCGTGCAGTTCGATCAGCTTCAGCAGCTCATCGGCCAAGGCGATGCCACCTTCTTTCGGCATGCCACGGGAATAGGCGTTGCTGGCCAGCAAGGTGTGGGGCAAGTGATCGACGTCCATCATCGCCTGGCCGAACAACTTGCGGTTGCCACTGACGCCGCCGAGGCTGGTACCGGCGATGTTCACCCCGTGATAACCACGGGCACGGCCGATCATCTTGCTCTTGGTCGCCTGGCCCTTGAGCCGCCAGTAGGCGCGGACCATCTTCACCGCGGTATCGGCACACTCGGAGCCGGAATCGGTGAAGAACACGTGATTGAGATTGCCCGGGGTCAGGCTGGTGATTTTTTCCGCCAACTGGAACGACAGCGGATGACCGTACTGGAACCCCGGCGAGTAATCGAGGGTGCCCAGTTGCTTGGCGACCGCTTCCTGGATTTCCTTGCGGGTGTGCCCGGCGCCGCATGTCCACAGCCCCGACAGCGAGTCGTACACCTTGCGCCCCTTGTCATCCACCAACCAGCTGCCTTCGGCGGCGACGATCAGGCGCGGATCGCGCTGGAAATTACGGTTGGCGGTGTAAGGCATCCAGTGGGCATCGAGCTTGAGCTGGCTGGCCAGGGAACCGGCAGCGTGTTCGGGCATGTTCATCGACAAAAACCTCGCAGGTCATAAGCGACAGGGAATCGAAAGCGTTCTTGCAGCTAAGTTGCCACGGCGATAAAGTCGATGAAATGCAACTTTTGTAACCTTTAGTCGGCGGATCACTAAACTATGAGCGCGCGTCGTCCCGATCCACTGCCCCAGGTCAGCGACTTTGATATTCGCCTGCTGCGTATTTTCCGCAGCGTCGTGGAATGTGGTGGGTTTTCCGCCGCGGAAACCGTGCTTGGCATCGGCCGCTCGGCCATCAGCCAGCAGATGAGCGATCTCGAACAACGCCTCGGTTTGCGTCTATGCCAACGCGGGCGCGCGGGGTTTTCCCTGACCGAGGAAGGCCGCGAGGTGTATCAGTCGGCGTTGCAGTTATTAAGCGCACTGGAAAGTTTTCGCACCGAGGTCAACGGCCTGCACCAGCACTTGCGCGGTGAGTTGACCATCGGCCTGACCGACAACCTGGTCACCCTGCCCCACATGCGCATCACCCACGCCCTGGCGCAATTGAAAGAGCGCGGGCCCGATGTACAGATCCAGATCCGCATGATCGCACCCAACGAAGTCGAGCAAGGCGTGCTCGACGGGCGCTTGCATGTCGGCGTGGTCCCCCAGGCCAGTGCCCTGTCAGGGCTGGAATATCAACCGCTGTACAGTGAGCGGTCGCTGCTGTACTGCGCGGTCGGGCATCCGCTGTTTTATGTCGATGACCAACAGCTTGAAGACGCTCGCCTCAATAGCCAGGACGCCATCGCACCGACCTTCCGCCTGCCGGCCGAGATCCAGGCCCACTACCAGGCGCTCAATTGCACCGCCAGTGCATCGGACCGCGAAGGCATGGCGTTCCTGATTCTCACCGGGCGCTACATCGGTTACCTGCCTGATCACTACGCCAACCTCTGGGTCCAGCAAGGTCGGTTGCGGGCCTTGAAGCCCGCGGCACGGTTCTATGACCTGAGCCTGGCGTCGGTTACGCGCAAGGGTCGCCGGCCTCATCTGGTGCTGGAGAGTTTCCTCGAGAGCCTGGCGGCCACCCGCTGATCGCCTCAGCTCCCACAGATGTTTAGCCGGCTTTTAGTGTGATGGCACTTGTCGGATTGATGCCGGTGCGCTATCAACGCACTTGCTTGCCCACAGACCCAGCCCGGAAACGCCCATGACCTTTGAAGTCCCAGCCCACAGTGGCAAGCCCACCAGTCGCATTCGTCAAAAGAACGAAGAGACGATCCTCAAGGCTGCCGAAGATGAATTCGCTCGCCACGGGTTCAAAGGTACCAGCATGAATGCCATCGCCCTCAAGGCTGGGCTGCCCAAGGCGAACCTGCATTATTACTTCACCAATAAACTCGGCTTGTACGTGGCGGTGCTGAGCAACATCATCGAATTGTGGGACAGCACCTTCAATACCCTCACCGCCGAGGATGATCCAGCCGAAGCCTTGACCCGCTATATCCGCGCCAAAATGGAGTTCTCTCGTCGCCAGCCCCAGGCATCGCGGTTGTTTGCCATGGAAGTGATCAGCGGTGGCGAATGCCTGACCGAATATTTCAACCAGGATTATCGCGCCTGGTTCAATGGTCGTGCGGCCGTGTTCCAGGCCTGGATCGACGCCGGCAAGATGGACCCGATCGATCCGGTGCACCTTATTTTCCTGTTGTGGGGCAGCACCCAGCATTACGCCGACTTCGCCACCCAGATCTGTCGCGTGACCGGTCGCAGCAAGTTGACCAAGCAAGACATGATCGACGCGGGTGACAACCTGATCCGCATCATTCTCAAGGGCTGCGGCCTGACACCCACCCTTTAAGATCGCCATGCCCTTTACCCTTGCCGGTTTTTGCGAGTACCGCGAAGAAATTCGCAAAAGCCGCTTCATCACCTTCGCCGCGCCCATCACAAGCCCCGCCGATGCCCAAGCGTTCATCGAGCAGCACAGCGACCTGGATGCCACGCACAATTGCTGGGCCTGGAAACTCGGCGACCAATACCGCAGCAACGACGATGGCGAACCAGGTGGCACCGCCGGGCGGCCGATCCTGGCGGCGATCGAAGCCCAGGCCTGCGATCAAGTCGTGGTGCTGGTGATTCGCTGGTACGGCGGGATTCAACTGGGCACGGGTGGGCTCGCCCGGGCTTACGGCGGCGGTGCGAACAAATGCCTGCAAAACGCCGAAAAAATCGAACTGATCAGCCGTGTGCCGCTGCACTGTAGCTGCGGGTTCGCCGAACTGCCCCTGGTGAAATTGCGCGTCGCCGAGTGCAGCGGGCTGGTGAACGAAGAACGCTTCACGGCCAATGGCGTAGACCTGGAATTGGCCGTGGGTGAAGCTCACATCGAAACCTTGCAAGCGCAACTGGCCGGCCTGAGCCGTGGACGGATCCTGCTGGAGCGTTGAGTTCGCAGGCTTGCAACCTTTCAGGGCATCGCGCAATCGTTCAACTTGCCCACATCCACTGTGCACCCGACTGTGGATAACCTGAGCACATTCCTCTGTAACCCTTCTGTCATGCGGGTTTCAGAGGGTTGCTCATTTTTCGTCCAAAGTCCTGCCCAATCGACAAATCCATCTGCAAAACAAATGCTTGCAGGGGTTTATCACCTTTAGAAGAAAGCCTCGCAGTGCTTATGCCCGAGTCTGCAGCTTGCGCACAATAACTGTGGAGCAACCTGTGGATAACCCGTTCATGGCTCCTCCCGCCCCAAGAAGATCACGGCTCGCGGTCGCTTGTTCAATTTTTAACCACCCATTTCAGAGCAAACCAATGCCTGCATAAAACGTGCGCGCTCCAACCCGGTGCAGAATTTTCCTGTTACAGGTATCCAGGCCATACGCAGAGGGCCTTGGCGGCGGGGCCAAGGCAATTTCCTGACCTTATGGCCAGGAAATTGCTTTATCCACAGGCATTCCTGTCCATCGGCCCGAGCCTGTCATGTCCAACCCCGACTCCATCGCGCGCCTGCAACTGCGCAAGATCAGTAAACGCTACCCCGGTTGCCTGGCCAACGACGCCATCGACCTGAGCATCCAGCCCGGCGAAATCCACGCCCTGCTCGGCGAAAACGGTGCGGGCAAAAGCACCCTGATGAAGATTATCTACGGCGTCACCCCTGCCGATTCAGGTGAAGTGATCTGGCAAGGCCAGCGCGTCAACCTGCGTAACCCGGCCCAGGCTCGCAGCCTGGGCATCGGCATGGTGTTCCAGCATTTCTCGCTGTTCGAGACCCTCACCGTTGCGCAGAACATTGCCCTGGCAATGGGCGCGACAGCCGGTTCGCCAGCACAGCTGGAACCCCGGATTCGCGAAGTGTCCCGGCGCTACGGCATGGCGCTGGAACCGCAGCGGCTGGTTCACAGCCTGTCGATCGGCGAGCGCCAGCGGGTGGAGATCATTCGCTGCCTGATGCAGGACATTCGGCTGTTGATTCTTGATGAGCCGACCTCGGTGCTCACGCCCGTGGAAGCCGAAGAGCTGTTCGTGACCCTGCGCCGCCTGGCGAGCGAGGGCTGCAGTATTTTGTTTATCAGCCACAAGCTCGGAGAGGTGCGAGCCTTGTGCCACAGCGCCACGGTGCTGCGGGGCGGGCGGGTTTCGGGGCACTGCACCCCGGCGCACTGCTCGGACCGGGAACTGGCACAACTGATGGTCGGCGAAGCGGCCGGACTGATCACGGACTACCCCAAGGTCAGCGCAGACAAAGCCTTCCTGCAAATCAACCAGCTGTCCTGGCACAACCCGGACCCGTTCGGCTGCTCGTTGAGGGACATTGACCTTGAGGTCTGCAGCGGCGAAATCGTCGGCATCGCCGGGGTGGCGGGCAACGGCCAGGACGAATGGCTGGCGTTGCTCAGCGGAGAAACGCAGCTTCCCCGCCAGCAAGGCGAAACGATCCGATTCGCCGGTCAACCCGTCGCGCATCTGCGCCCCGATGCCCGTCGTCGGCTCGGCCTGGCATTTGTCCCCGCCGAACGCCTGGGCCACGGCGCCGTGCCGCAATTGAGCCTGGCGGATAACGCCTTGCTCAGCGCGTTCCAACAGGGCCTGGTCAGCCATGGGCTGATTCGACGTCGGCAGGTCGAACACCTGGCCGAGGAAATCATCCGTCGCTTCGGCGTGAAGACACCTGACACCCGAACCCCGGCACGCAGCCTTTCGGGGGGCAACTTGCAGAAATTCATTCTTGGCCGGGAAATTCTCCAACAGCCAAAACTGCTGGTGGCCGCGCACCCGACCTGGGGCGTGGACGTCGGGGCGGCGGCGACCATCCATCGTGCCCTGATCGCCCTGCGCGATGCGGGCGCGGCCATTCTGGTGATCTCCGAAGACCTCGACGAACTGTTCCAGATCAGCGACCGCCTCGGCGCCTTGTGCGGCGGGCGCCTGTCAGCCTTGCGCCCCACGGGCGAGACCCGACTCAGCGACGTCGGCGGCTGGATGGCCGGCCAGTTCGACGCCCCTCAACCCCCTGCCCCCGCGCCGGTATAACGGAGTTCCACATGCTGCTTTCTCTCGAACCCCGCGGCCAGCAATCGCGCCTGATGCTCTGGTGCTCGCCGCTGCTGGCCGCCGTGTTGACCCTGGGCTGCGGTTCGCTGCTGTTCATCACCCTGGGACATGACCCGTTGCAAACGCTGTACACCTTGTTGATCGCCCCGATCAGCGACCTGTACGGCGTGTCCGAGTGGCTGGTCAAGACCTTGCCGATCCTGCTCTGCGCCCTCGGTCTGGCAGTGGCCTATCAGGCGCGGATCTGGAACATCGGCGCCGAAGGCCAACTGCTGCTGGGCGCCCTGGCCGGCAGTGCCTTGGCGGTGAACATCATCGGCATGCAAAGCCGCTGGGCATTGGTGCTGATCCTGCTGACCGGCACCCTGGCAGGGGCGGCTTGGGCCGGACTCACGGCGTGGCTGCGCACGCGTTTCAATGCCAACGAAATCCTGACCAGCATCATGCTCAATTACATCGCCTTGAACCTGCTGCTGTTTTGCGTTCACGGGCCGTTGAAAGACCCGGCGGGTTTCAACTTCCCGGAGTCGGCGATGTTCGGCGAGGCCAGTCGCCTGCCATTGCTGCTGGAGGATGGCCGCGTCCATGCCGGACTGTACTTCGCCCTGCTGGCGTTGGTGGCGGTGTGGGTCTTGCTGCAGAAAAGCTTCGTCGGTTTTCAGATCAAGGTGCTGGGCCTCGACGCCCGCGCCGCCGGTTTCGCCGGCTTTCGCCAGAAGCCGCTGGTGTGGCTGGCGCTGTTGATCAGCGGTGCGCTGGCCGGGCTGGCCGGCGTCTGCGAAGTGACCGGGCCGATCGGCCAACTGGTGCCGCAGGTGTCGCCGGGCTACGGCTATGCGGCGATTACCGTGGCATTCCTGGGGCGGCTCAATCCCATCGGCATTCTGTTTGCCAGCCTGTTGATGGCGTTGCTGTACATCGGCGGCGAAAGCGCGCAGATGTCGTTGAACCTGCCCCAGGCGATCACCCAGTTGTTCCAGGGGATGATGCTGTTTTTCCTGCTGGCCTGCGACGTATTGATCCTGTACCGGCCACGCTTGAACCTGCGCTGGACCCGGCGCGCCCGAACCACTGCGGTACAGGCAGGAGCCCTGTGATGGATATCGACCTGTTGAGCAATATTTTCTACGCCATGGTGCGCTGCGGCACGCCACTGCTGCTGGTGGCCCTGGGTGAATTGGTCTGCGAAAAAAGCGGCGTCCTCAACCTGGGCCAGGAAGGCATGATGTTGTTCGGGGCGGTGATCGGTTTTATCGTCGCGTTCAACAGTGGCAACCTCTGGCTCGGCGTGCTGCTGGCGATGGCCGCCGGGATGCTGTTGTCGGCATTGTTCGCGCTAGTGGCACTGGTGTTCAACGCCAATCAGGTGGCCACCGGGCTGGCGCTGACGATTTTCGGGGTGGGCCTGTCGAGTTTTGTCGGCGCGGCCTGGGTCGGCAAACCGCTGGCGGGATTCGAGCCGCTGGCCATTCCCTACCTGAGTGACATCCCCTTGATCGGGCGGATGCTGTTTGCCCAGGACTTGCTGGTTTACCTGTCCTTCGCGCTGTTTGCCCTGGTGGCGTGGGTGTTGATGAAAAGCCGCACCGGATTGATCATCCAGGCCGTCGGCGAGAACCCCGACGCCGCCAGCGCCATGGGCCTGCCGGTGTTGCGGGTGCGGACCCTGGCGGTACTGTTTGGCGGCGCCATGGCCGGGTTGGCCGGCGCCTATCTGTCGTTGGCCTACACGCCGATGTGGGCCGAGAACATGAGCGCCGGCCGTGGCTGGATCGCCCTGGCCCTGGTGGTGTTCGCCAGTTGGCGGGTGTGGCGCCTGCTGCTGGGTGCCTACCTGTTCGGCCTCGCCAGCATCCTGCACCTGGTGGCCCAGGGCTTGGGGCTGGCGATTCCATCGAGTCTTCTGGCGATGCTGCCCTACGCCGCGACCATCATAGTGCTGGTGCTGCTGTCCCGGGATGCCGTACGCACCCGGTTGTATGCGCCGGTGTCACTGGGGCAGCCTTGGCAGGCGGGGCATTGAGATAGACCGCGGCGCACCTATCGCGAGCAAGCTCGCTCCCACACTAGACCAGGTGAACACTGAGTTCAGGTTTGACTCAGGCCCCCTGTGGGAGCGAGCTTGCTCGCGATGAGGCCCGAACAGGCAACACCTGAACCAACCCCCACACCACCTCCAAAAACAGGAAAACCCACAACACCGCACTGGCCCCATGAAGCAGCGCATACAGCTGCCAGGCCGCAAACAGAAACCGCCCCACCGCGTCATACCGTCCGTACAGCAGTTGCGGATCACGAATCCGCAGCACCGCCCACACGCAGACAATCGAGCCCAGCAAATTCACCATCAGCAGATGCGCCGGCGCAAACGGCGGCAACTCTCCTGGCAGGTCAAAGAGCTGAGACAGGCTCATCAACACACCATGCAACGCCGCAAAGCTCCACGGCGTGGCCAGCACGGCCGACACGATAAGGTCGTACCAGGCGCTGCCGCGCACCACCTGGCGATATTGCATCGAAGTCCACATACACGTTGCTCCAGATAATTGGGGAGCGAAAAGGCTAAAGCCTGGGGTATGCTCCAAGGTCAAGCCCTCCGGAATTGTCCATGCGTATCGGTGAATTAGCCCAAGCCTGCGCCGTCAGTCGAGACACCCTGCGTTTCTATGAACAGCGGGGCCTGATCGCGGCAACGCGCAGTGCCAATGGCTATCGCGACTACCCCGCCGACGTGGTCCAGCTAGTGCTCTACATCAAGACCGCCCAGCGCCTGGGCTTTACCCTGGGCGAGATCGGCGCCAGCGTCGCCGCCCTGTGGAACGCCCCCGACCCCGACTGCGCGGTGACGCAATTGCTGCAAGACAAATTGAACCTGATCGAAACCCGCATGACCGAACTCGACGCGTTGCGTCACGAGCTGAAACAACGGCTCGGGCAACGTTGTCCATTAAACCCGTAACCTCTTTCTTTCAAGGATGCCCCTCATGACTTCGGCTAGACACGCATTGATCATCGGCGCCTCCCGGGGCCTGGGCCTCGGTCTGGTGAAGACGCTGCTCAGCGATGGCTGGAACGTGACCGCCACCGTGCGCAACCCGCAGAACGCAGAAGCTTTGAAGGCGCTAGGCCCGGTACGCATTGAAAAACTCGACATGGATGACCAGCAAGCCGTCATCGCCCTGAGCCAGCAGCTCAAGGGCGAGACCTTCGACCTGCTGTTCGTCAATGCCGGTGTCAAAGGCCCGGACAACCAGAACCCAGGCGGCGCGACGCTGGCGGAAGTCGGCCAGTTGTTCTTCACCAACGCCGTGGCGCCGATCAACCTGGCCCAGCGCTTCGTCAGCCAGATTCGCGACGGCAGCGGCGTGCTGGCGTTCATGAGCTCGGTGCTGGGCAGCGTGACCATGCCCGACGCGCCGGAACTGGCGCTGTACAAGGCCAGCAAGGCGGCGCTCAATTCCATGACCAACAGCTTCGTCAGCCAACTGGGCGAGCAGGCATTGACCGTGCTGTCGCTGCACCCGGGCTGGGTGAAGACGGACATGGGCGGTGAAGGCGCGGACATCGATGTCGAGACCAGCACCCGCGGGCTGATCGACCAGGTCAATGCCTTCGCCGGCAAGGGTGGGCATCACTTCGTCAGCTACAAGGGCGAAACGATTCCCTGGTAACCCCACCTTTCCTTTGTGGGAGCGAGCTTGCTCGCGATGACGGCCTCACATCCAACAGGGATGTCGACTGATCTACCGCTATCGCGAGCAAGCTCGCTCCCACAGGGTTCTCGGCCTGACACTGGATCTGCGCCCGGCAACCTGAGTAAACTCCACCCTCGCCCACCCAACGGGCGACCCTGGATCAGCAGACAGGGCATCACTGAGCTGGCTAACCTGAACCCACTTTCAGAGGAGCCGGCCACCATGCCTGCGACCCGTACCTGGTTGAAAAACCCCCTCGCCATTTTCACCGCCAACGACCTCGATGCCCGTGGCGGCCTCGTCCTGCAGGACGGTGTGATCGTCGAACTGCTGAGCGCCGGCCAACAACCCGCCCAGCCCTGCGACCACATATTCGACGCGCGCGAGCATGTGATCCTGCCGGGGTTGATCAACACCCATCATCACTTCTACCAGACCCTGACGCGCGCCTGGGCGCCGGTGGTGAATCAGCCATTGTTCCCGTGGCTGAAGACCCTCTATCCGGTATGGGCGCGGCTGACCCCGGAAAAACTCGCCCTGGCGAGCAAAGTGGCCTTGGCCGAGTTGCTGCTGTCGGGCTGCACCACGGCGGCCGACCACCACTACCTGTTTCCCCAAGGCCTGGAACAGGCCATCGACGTGCAAGTGCAAAGTGTCCGTGAACTGGGCATGCGCGCGATGCTGACCCGCGGTTCCATGAGCCTGGGCGAGGCCGACGGAGGCTTGCCACCGCAGCAGACCGTGCAGCAGGGCGAGGTGATTCTCGCCGACAGCCAGCGCTTGATCGCCGAGTACCACGAGCGCGGCGACGGCGCCCGGATCCAGATTGCCCTGGCGCCCTGCTCGCCGTTTTCGGTCACGCCCCAGATCATGAGCGCCAGTGCCGAGCTGGCGGAGCAACTCGACGTACGCCTGCACACTCACCTGGCCGAGACCCTCGATGAAGAGGACTTTTGCCTGCAACGCTTTGGCCTGCGCACCGTGGATTACCTGGACAGCGTCGGCTGGCTCGGACCCCGTACCTGGCTGGCCCACGGCATTCATTTCAACCCGGATGAAATCGCTCGCCTCGGCGCCGCCGGCACCGGCATTTGCCATTGCCCCATTTCCAACATGCGCCTGGCCTCGGGCATCTGCCCGACCCTGGAGCTCACCGCCGCCGGCGCCCCCGTGGGCCTGGGGGTAGACGGTTCGGCGTCCAACGATGCCTCGAACATGATCCTTGAAACCCGCCAGGCGCTGTACATCCAGCGCCTGCGCTATGGCGCTCAAGCGATCACGCCGGAACGCGTACTGGGCTGGGCGACCCGGGGCTCGGCGCAACTGCTCGGGCGCAGCGATATCGGCGAACTGGCCGTGGGCAAGCAGGCCGACCTGGCGCTGTTCAAGCTCGATGAGCTGCGTTTCTCCGGCAGCCACGACCCGATCTCGGCCCTGCTGCTGTGCGGTGCGGACCGGGCGGATCGGGTGATGATCGGCGGGCAATGGCGAGTGATCGACGGGCAGGTCGAGGGGCTGGACTTGAAGGGGCTGATTGCCGATCACAGCCAGGCGGCGCGGGAATTGATCGCCGGCGCCTGACCCACCCCAAATCCCCTGTGGGAGCTGTATTGGGCCTAGAGCCCCAGCAAGGACAACATGATGAACGTCGCGAACAACACAAAGTGGGTCATGCCTTCGATGGCATTGGTTTCACCATCATTGAGGTTGATCGCGCTGACGATCAGGGTGATGAAGATCATCACCGTCTGCACCGGGGTCATCGCCATCTGGAAGGGCTGGCCGGTGTAGAGGGCCATGGCTTCCATCACCGGTACGGTGAGGATCACGGTGGACAGCGACGCGCCCAACGCGATGTTCACCACCGACTGCATGCGGTTCGCCAGGGCGGCGCGCAGAGCGGTGAGGATTTCCGGTGCGGCGGAGATCGCGGCCACCAGGATCGCCGTGACCACCGGCGGCGCGCCCGAGCCTTCCAGGCCCAGGTCGAGTGCCTTGGACATGACTTCGGCCAGGGCGCCGATCACCACCACGCCAAACACCAGGGCACCGATGGAAAACGTCAGACTGATGGGTTCCGGCTCGTTTTCCACCGGTTCTTTCTTGCGGCGTTTTTCCGGGTAGCTGTAGCTGAAGAAGTAACTGTGGGGCCCGACCTGCATGCGCAGGAACAGGGTGTACAGCACGATCATCGCGCCGATGGTGAAGGCCGAATACATTTTCCAGTTCTGCTGGGGAATGAACTCCGGTACCACCATCGACACGCCCATGGCGGTGAGGATCATCACGCTGTAGGTGCGCGCCGAATCGTCGTTGTAGGCCTGCTCGCCATGCTTGATCCCGCCCATCAGCGCCGCCAGCCCGAGGATGCCGTTGATGTCGAGCATCACCGCCGAGTAGATCGTGTCCCGCACCAGTGTCGACGACGCTTCGTTGCTCATCATGATCGCCAGGATCACCACCTCCACCAGCACCGCCGACAGGGTCAGGATCATCGTGCCGTAGGGATCACCGACTTTTTCCGCCAGCAACTCGGCGTGATGGGCCACGCGCATGGAGGCGGCGACGATGAAGCCGATCAGCACCAGGCCACCGATCAACGCGACCAGTTGCCCGTTGCCCAATAGCCAATGTTCCAGCGGGTAGGCGATGAACGCGGCGATCAGCGCCAGCAACAGCAGTTTTTCTTGCTTGAGCAAAGTGAGCATCGCGGGCCTGTCAGCGTGGGCGGGTCATGAGCTACAGACTGTAGGGGGCGGCGAACGTTTCGTTCGAGTGTGACGCACCAGACAGTGGCGAGTGGCTGGCAGGTGCACCTTTATCGATCTGGAGGGCCTCATCGCGAGCAAGCTCGCTCCCACAGGTTGTGCATGCCTTTGTGGGAGCGAGCTTGCTCGCGATGGCTGCCCCGAAAAGATCGCAGATTTTGTTGTCCTGTTGGTCAGCATTTTGCATTGGTGCTGCACAGCCAACCTCACAACAAAATGGAGTTCGAGTTCATGCACAAACGCCCCTTGAAGAAGTTGCTTTGCGCCGTCGTCGCCGCCGTCGGCCTGGGCGCCGGCCTGAATGCCAGTGCCGCCGACCCGCTGAAGGTCGGCTTCGTCTACATCGGCCCGATCGGCGACCACGGCTGGACCTATCAGCATGAACAAGGGCGCAAGGAGCTGGCGGCGAAATTCGGCGACAGGATCACCACCAACTACGTGGAAAACGTGCCGGAGGGGGCCGACGCCGAGCGGGTGATCCGCAACATGGCCAAGGACAAATACGACCTGATCTTCACCACCTCCTTCGGCTACATGAACCCGACGCTGAAAGTCGCCAAACAGTTCCCCAAGGTGATCTTCGAACACGCCACCGGCTACAAGCAGGACAAGAACCTGGGCACGTACCTGGCTCGCACCTACGAAGGCCGCTACGTCGGCGGTTTCCTCGCGGCCAAGATGACCAAGACCAAGAAGATCGGCTACGTTGCCTCCTTCCCGATCCCGGAAGTCATCCGCGACATCAACGCCATCCAACTGGCCCTGAACAAATACAACCCCGGTACCGAGATCAAGGTGGTGTGGGTCAACTCCTGGTTCGACCCGGGCAAAGAAGCCGACGCCGCCAACGCGCTGATCGACCAGGGCGTGGACGTGGTGTTCCAGCACACCGACAGCCCGGCGCCGATCCAGGCCGCCGAACGACGCGGCGTCTATGCGGTGGGCTACGCTTCGGACATGGCCCACTTCGGGCCCAAGGCCGTGCTGACCTCCATCGTCAACGACTGGGGCCCGCATTACATCCAGGCGACCCAGAGCGTGCTCGACCATGACTGGAAATCCCAGGACTACTGGGGCGGCCTGAAGGAAGGCACGGTGAAACTGCCGATCAGCGACCTGGTGCCGGCAGCGGTCAAGGGCGAAGCCGAGCAGATCATCGCCGACATCGAGAGCGGCGCCTTCCATCCGTTCACCGGCCCGATCAAGGACCAGGCCGGCGTCGAGAAAATCCCCGCGGGCGCGAGCGCCACCAACGCGGAGCTGGCGTCGATGAATTATTACGTCGAAGGCATGAAGGCCGAGATTCCCAAATAGCCTTCAAGCCCAATAGCAATCCCATGTGGGAGCGGGCTTGCTCGCGAAGGCGGCGCATCAGTCAACATTGATGCTGAATGTACCGCCGTCTTCGCGAGCAAGCCCGCTCCCACAATGGGGCCTCTATTCCATTTCAGGAAAGCCGCATGAACAGCCTGCCCATCATCGACATCAGCCCGCTCTACGGCGATGAGCCCGACGCCTGGCAAGCCGTCGCCGGGCAAATCGACCGCGCCTGCCGCCAGTGGGGCTTTTTCTACATCAAGGGCCACCCCATCAGCCCGGCGCGCATCGCCGAGGTACTGGGCAATGCTCAACGCTTCTTCGCCCTGCCCGTCGAAGAAAAGCTCAAGATCGACATCACCCAGACCCGTCACCATCGCGGCTACGGCGCCGTCGCCACGGAACAACTGGACCCGACCAAGCCCAGCGACCTGAAGGAAACCTTCGACATGGGCCTGCATTTGCCGGCCGATCACCCCGAGGTGTTGGCGGAAAAACCCCTGCGCGGCCCCAACCGGCATCCCGACCTGAGCGGTTGGGCAACCTTGATGGAGCAGCATTACCGTGACATGCAGGCGCTTGCGCAAACCCTGCTGCGGGCCATGACCCTGGCCCTGGGCATCGAACGGGACTTTTTCGATACGCGCTTCAACGAGCCGGTGAGCGTGCTGCGCCTGATCCATTACCCACCCCGCGATGCCGCCAGTTGCGCCGAACAGCAAGGTGCCGGCGCTCATACCGATTACGGTTGCATCACCCTGCTCTATCAGGACGCCGCCGGCGGTCTGCAAGTGCGCAACGTCAACGGCCAGTGGATCGACGCGCCGCCTATCGACGGTACCTTCGTGGTCAACCTCGGCGACATGATGGCGCGTTGGAGCAACGACCGTTACCTGTCCACGCCGCATCGGGTGATCAGCCCGCTGGGAGTGGACCGTTATTCGATGCCATTCTTTGCCGAGCCGCACCCCGACACGCTGATCCAATGCCTGCCCGGTTGCCAGGATGACGCCCACCCGCCAAAGTACCCGACCACCACCTGCGCCGAATTCCTGCTCTCGCGCTTCGCCGACACCTATGCTTACCGACGGGAGCCCCACGCCGTGTAGTGGATCAGCCGGTCAGGTTTTACCCGACAGGGCGGCCAGCCCCCTGTAGAATGCCCGCCATCGCTTCGCTGATGAGAAAAGACCATGTACGACTGGCTGAACGCCCTGCCCAAGGCTGAACTGCACCTGCACCTGGAAGGCTCCCTGGAACCCGAGCTGCTGTTCGCCCTGGCCGAACGCAACAAGATCGCTCTGCCATGGAACGACGTCGACACCCTGCGCAAGGCCTATGCCTTCAACAATCTCCAGGAATTCCTCGACCTGTATTACCAGGGGGCCGATGTGCTGCGCACCTCCCAGGATTTCTACGACCTGACCTGGGCCTACCTGTTGCGCTGCAAGGCGCAGAACGTGATCCACACCGAACCGTTCTTCGACCCGCAAACCCACACAGACCGTGGCATCCCGTTCGAAGTGGTGCTCAACGGCATCGCCGCCGCCCTCAAGGACGGAGAGCAGCAACTGGGCATCACCAGCGGCCTGATCCTGAGTTTCCTGCGCCACCTGAGTGAAGAACAAGCCGAGAAAACCCTCGACCAGGCGCTGCCGTTCCGCGAGGCTTTCGTGGCCGTGGGCCTGGACAGTTCGGAAATGGGCCATCCACCGAGCAAGTTCCAGCGCGTCTTCGACCGCGCGCGCAACGAAGGCTTCCTGACCGTCGCCCACGCCGGCGAAGAGGGCCCGCCCGAGTACATCTGGGAAGCCCTGGACCTGCTGAAGATCCAGCGCATCGACCATGGCGTGCGGGCCATCGAAGATGAGCGACTGATGCAGCGGATCATCGACGAGCAGATTCCATTGACCGTGTGCCCACTGTCCAACACCAAGCTGTGCGTGTTCGACGACATGTCCCAGCACAACATCCTCGACATGCTCGAACGCGGTGTGAAGGTGACGGTGAACTCCGATGACCCGGCCTACTTTGGCGGCTACGTCACCGAAAACTTCCACGCCCTGCACACCCACCTGGGCATGACCCAGGACCAGGCCAAGCGACTGGCGCAGAACAGCCTGGATGCGCGGCTGGTAAAACCTTAAGCCAGACAATCACCCCTGTGGGAGCGAGCTTGCTCGCGATGGCGGTACATCAGTCGACATAGATGTTGAATGCCAGACCGCTATCGCGAGCAAGCTCGCTCCCACAGGGGGTTGGTGTTTAATCGGCCACCGTACCCTCGCTCAACTCCTCCAGGGTCTTGCCCCGGGTTTCCATGCCGAACACCCAGACCACCCCCGCCGCCACGGCGAAGCACAACGCCCCCAGGGCGAATACACCGCCCTGGCCGGTGATGGGAAACACCAGGCCAGTCACCAGGGGACCGAGCAGCGAACCGATACGACCCACCGCCGAAGCAAAGCCCGAACCCGTGGCCCGCGCCGAGGTGGGGTACAGCTCCGGCGTGTAGGTGTAGAGCACCGCCCACATGCCAAACAGGAAAAACTGCATCAGCAAACCGGTGCCGATCAACAGGCCGACGTTGCCGCCAAACACCGCACTCTGCCCATACAGAAACGCCATCACCCCACCGCCCAGCAAGGTGATGATGCACACCGGCTTACGCCCCCAACGCTCCACCATCCAGGCCGCCATCAGGAAGCCGGGAATCCCGCCAAGGGAAATCAGCACGGTGTAATACACCGACTGGGTCACGGCGAACCCCGACTGCTGCAACAACGCGCTGAGCCAGGACGTCAGGCCATAAAAACCGAGCAAGGCAAAGAACCAGACACTCCAGATCATCATCGTGCGCTGGCGATACAGCGGCGACCAGATCTGTGCCAGGGCCGAAAAGAAATTGCCCGGCGTGCTCTCGACCCTCGGCAGGCGAATCGGCTCCGGCAGGTCGCGCCGCCCCAGCGAGACCCGGACCTTGTCTTCGATTCGCTTGAGTACCGCGTCCGCTTCATCACCCCGTCCGGCCTGCTCCAGCCAGCGCGGCGACTCGGGAATGAAGAAGCGAATCGCCAGGACGAACACTGCCGGCACCGCCAGCACCAGGAAGATGTCGCGCCAGCCCACCACCGGCAGCAGAAAATACGACAGCACCCCCGCCGCCACGAAACCCAGTGGCCAGAAGCCGTCCATCAAGGCGATGTAGCGCCCTCGACGCTTGGCCGGGATCAACTCCGAGAGCATCGACTGGGCAATCGGAAACTCCATGCCCATGCCGATGCCCAGCAGGACGCGAAACAGCGTCAAGGTCTCGACGTCCTGGGCGGTGGAGCACAGGTAACTGGCGATGCCCCACAGCACGATGCTCCACTGGAACACCGGCTTGCGCCCGAAACGATCAGCCAGCATGCCTGACAGCGACGCACCCAGCACCATGCCGAAGAAGCTGGAGCTGGCGAGCAGACCGGCCTGGGCGGTGCTCAGGCCGAACTCGGCTTTGATCGAGCCCAACAGGAACGTCATCATCGCCAAGTCCATGGAGTCGAAGAAAAACGCCAGGGCGATGATGATGAAAATCACCCGGTGATACCCGCTGATAGGTAACCGCTCCAGGCGTTCCGCCGCGCTGTAACCGTGAGTATTCATGTTGCTGCCCCCCCCAATCCAAAAAAAAATCCCCGGATCGAGTGTGCGCGAACCTTGCTGGCGGCTATTGCTGAATACGACCTGTCGACAGCCCTGAGCGACGCGCCAGGCGAGTTCCCTAGAACGCCATCTCTACGGCATCCTGCCGGGCGAACCGGTGGATTTCCTGCTGGCCCAGCGTCGTCACCTGCAAGGCCCGCGAATCGTTGGGCAAGGTCAGCCAACCCGACTGCATGAACAGTTGCAGCAACGCCGCCCCCAGCGCGCCGCCCAGATGCGGACGACGCTCGCTCCAGTCCGGGCAAGGGCAGGCGACACGGGCGTTGCGATGGGCCAGGGCCTGGATGAACAGGCCACGCTCGGCCAGTTGAGTGGCGCCCTTGTGCGTGACGATCGCCCGTTGTTCGAACTGCTCGATCCATCCCGCGTCGAGCAGGCGCTGGTAGAGATCCGCCGCCAGGGTTCCCCCCAAGTGATCGTCGCACAGCCTGGCCCGCATCAACGAAGCGGGGGCCGACGGGGCCTTGGTCGGCATGGCCCGGCGCTTGAAGACATCCGGAATCTGCCGTGGCGTACTGACCAGGGTCGCGCTGGCCAGCGCTTCGACGGCCGCGCCGATTTCAGGCGCGGCCAGGCGGAAAAACCGCTTGCGCCCCCGGGCTTCGACTTTCAACAGGCCGCCGGCGGACAAGCGCCCCAGGTGCGCATTGGCCGAGGACGGCGACAAACCGGCGAGCAACGCCAACTCTTCGGCCTGGCGGGCCGTGCCGTCCATCAAGGCCCACATCATTGCGCTGCGCTTGGGGTCAGCCAGCAGCGTGGCGATCTGGCTGATGCAAGGTGCATGTTCCATGTATTCACTCCCTGTTGAATCATTCGTCTACTGCTCTGGCGCAGGCGGTCGTTAGTATAAGCGCGACGATCGAGCTTTCCTGTCCTCCGGAAACCTTTGGAGGCGATTGTTCATGAGGGAAAAGTCTCTATTTGCGCGCGACTAATGGCCGGCCCCCGTCGGGAGTGGAAATCGAGCCGTCAACTCACCGCAGCGAGCCTGGAGCATGTCCCGCAAAAGTTTGATCGGTTTGCTCAATTGCGCCCGGTGGGCACACAGCAGATTGAGGGGTGCGCGTTCGCATTGCAGGTGCGGCAAGAGGATTTTCAAACGCCCGGTCAGCACGTCAGTGGACACATCCAGCCACGATTTATAGGCGATCCCGGCCCCCGCCACCGCCCAGCGGCGCACCACGTCGGCGTCGTCACTGAAACGGTCGCCACTGACGGTGAGGCTCACCTCTCGCTTGCCGTCATGAAAAGCCCATCGGTCATGGACCCGGCTGCCCAGCATGTACAGCAGGCAGTTGTGTTGGGCCAGTTGTTCCAGTTGATGAGGTTCGCCCCGGCGAGCCAGATAATCCGGCGATGCACACAGCACCCGACGGTTGTCCGGGGCGACAGGCAAGGCCACCAGGCTCGAATCCTCAGGCTCGCCATAACGCAGGGCGATGTCCACCGGCTGCTTGAACAGGTCGGCCATGCGATCGCCCAGTAGCAGTCGCACCGTCAGCCCGGGGTGCTCGCGCTGGAACGCATCCAGCCAGGGCAATAGCAGGTTGCGTCCCAGGTCCGACGGCGCGGACAACTGCAACACCCCACTGACCTGGTCCTGGCCGCTGGTCAACAAGCGCCGGCCTTCGTCAAGGCTGCTCAATGCGGCCCGGGCATATTCGAGAAAACTCTCGCCCTCGGCCGTCAGGCGCAAGCTGCGGGTGGAGCGGGCCAACAGCCGGGCGCCGAGGTGCTGCTCGATCCGTTTCAACGCGGCACTGGCCACCGCCGCCGACAGGTCCATGACCCTGGCCGCGGCCGAAAGACTGCCCAAGTCCGCTGCCCGGACAAACAATTGCAAGTCATCGAAGCGAAGCATCACGCGCCCATTATCAAAAAAGTATTGAAAGAGCCTGTTGTTTTAGCCGGTTTTATCTCGGCTATAAATAGCTAAACATGGCCTTCATCGAAACTCACCTTACGGAGCCGCTTCATGAAAGCCATTGCCTACTACCACTCGCTACCCATCACCGACCCACAATCGCTCCAGGACATCGAGCTGCCGGAACCGGTCGCCGGTCCCCGGGATCTGCTGGTGGAGGTCAAGGCCATTTCGGTCAACCCGGTGGACACCAAGGTCCGCCAGAACGTCCAGCCCGAAGACGGCGTCGCCAAGGTGCTGGGCTGGGACGTGGCCGGCGTGGTCAAGGCGGTGGGCAGCGAGGTCACGCTGTTCAAGGCCGGGGACAAGGTGTTCTACGCCGGTTCCATCGCCCGGGCCGGTGGCAACAGCGAATTGCACGTAGTGGATGAACGCATTGTCGGCCACATGCCCAAGACCCTCGGTTTCGCCGACGCGGCGGCGCTGCCGTTGACGGCCATCACCGCCTGGGAATTGTTGTTCGAGCGCCTGAATATCCAGGAAGGCCAGGACAACCAGGGCCAGAGTCTGTTGATCGTCGGCGCCGCAGGCGGCGTGGGGTCGATCCTGACGCAACTGGCCAGCCAACTCACCGGGTTGAAGGTGATTGGCACCGCGTCCCGTGCGCAAACCCAGGAATGGGTGCGCAGCCTGGGTGCCGACCTGGTGATCGACCACAGCCGCCCCTTGAGCGAAGTATTGAAGGAAGCAGGCCAGCCCCAGGTGACTCACGTCGCCAGCCTGACCCAGACCGACCAGCACCTGGACCAACTGGTCGAAGCCCTCGCCCCCCAGGGCAAACTGGCGCTGATCGACGATCCCAAGGCGCTGGACGTGACCAAGCTCAAGCGCAAGAGCCTGTCGTTGCATTGGGAATTCATGTACACCCGCTCGCTGTTCGAAACGGCTGACATGCTTGAACAACACAAACTGCTCAACCGCGTGGCCGCGCTGATCGACGCCGGTACGCTGAAGACCACGGTGGGCGAGCATTTCGGCACCATCAACGCCGAGAACCTGCGCCGGGCCCACGCCTTGCTGGAAAGCGGCCAGTCCAAGGGCAAGATCGTGCTTGAAGGTTTCTGACCCAAGACACGATGATGGCCTGGCGCTTGTGGGAGCAAAGCTTGCTCGCGATGGAGGCGCCGCGGTTCTCTATAAAACCGCGTCATCATTTATCGCGAGCAAGCTTTGCTCCCACAAAACCCATGCCGTCAGTCCGAGAATTGACCGTTGTCACAACTCCGATCGTATTCGGGTCTACACTCGAGGCCTTTGCAACGTAATCTTTTCGTGAGGAGGTCAGCAATGAAGATCCTGATAAAAGAAGTGGCAAAAAACCAATGGCAAGTGCGTCTTGACCGGCACGTCGTCACCTTCCGTACCGAGGCCGAAGCCCAGGCTTTCGCCACAACCTTGCAAGCGCGGATCCACGCGCCCCATCATTTCCCCGAACAGCAGCAGCGCGCGGCCGGCTGAGTCAGCCCTCGCGACTGGCCTGGGCCAATACCCGGGCATTTTGCAGGCGACGAGTCAGCATCGCCGCGCTCACCACCAACAGCCCGCAAAGGCTGATGACCAGCGCCATTGGCACGGCGGTGCCGTTATGCAGCGCCGCCACCAATGCGGCCGCCCCGGCGGCCACGGAAAACTGCAGGCATCCCAGCATCGCCGACGCGCTGCCGGCCCGGGCGCCCTGCCCGTTCATGGCGCAGGCCGAAGCATTAGGCAGGATGCAACCCAGACTGGCGATGCAGATAAACAGCGGAACCAGCAGTGGCCACAACTGCGCAGGTTGCAATGAACTGACGGCCAGCAGGCTCAGCCCCGCGCCCAGGTAGACCCATACCGCGCGGCTCAGCAGGAACGCCGGGCCGCGCTTGGACAGCAGCCGGGCGTTGACCTGGGCGACCAGGATGAAGCCCGCCGCATTGGTGCCGAACAGCCAACCGAAATGTTCGGCCGGGACACCGTAGAGCTTGATGAAGACGAAAGGCGAACCGGCGATGTAGGAAAACATCCCGGCGATAGCGATGCCTCCCGTCAGCGCATGGCCGAGGTAGACGGCATCGGTCAATAACCGGCCATATTGGCGCAACGCCCCCGACAACGGTTGCCGAGGGACATAATCCGGCAAGCTTTCCGGTAGCCACAAGGCCACCGCCGTCGACGCCAATGCACTGAACACGGTCAGGGCAATGAAAATTGACTGCCAGCCATGCAGGTTCACCAACAACCCGCCCAGCATCGGCGCGAGAATCGGCGCCAGGCCCATCACCAGCATCAGTTGCGAAAACACCTTGGCCGAACCCACCGCGTCGCATTTGTCGCTGACCACCGCCCGGGAAATCACCATCCCGGCGCATCCGCCCAGGGCCTGGACGAAGCGGGCACCGATCAGCCATTCGAGGTTCGGCGCATAGGCGCAAGCCAGGGACGCCAGGGTGAACAAGCCGACGCCCGTGAGCAGCGGAATGCGCCGCCCGAAGCGATCCGCCACCGGCCCATAGGCCAGTTGCCCGATGGACAAGCCGAGGAAGTAGGCCGCCAGGGTCAACTGGATGTGTTTTTCGTCAGTACCGAAGACGGTGGCCATCGCCGGAAAGGCGGGCAGGTAGAAGTCGATCGCCAAGGGACCGAAAGCGCTCAAGGCGCCAAGAATCAGAATGGTGCGAAGGTTCATCAAGCGTCCAGCTCAGGCGTCGTTCGACAGCCCGACAGTCTAGCCGTGCCGGGCGCTCTTGAACATTCCGATAGGTCGCTAACGATTAAAAAACTTCAGGCGGGACTAGCCTCATAGCCTTCTTCCTTGATGGCCGCGAGCACGGCATCGGTCGCCAACGAGCTCTGGACCCGGACGGTCTTGGCACCCAGGTCCACTTGCACGTCCGCCGCCGGATCCCTGGCCTGGACAGCCTGGGTGATGGCCTTGACGCAGTGACCGCAAGACATGCCCTGGACATTGAATGTTTGCATGAGATGACTCCTTGGATTGAGGTTGCCGCCAGTCTCAAGCTTGCCATCATGGCAAGGTCAAGTTCTGACAAAAACTGCCGGGCTGGCAATCGGCATCGCCGTCAGCCAAGCTGCACATATCAAGGATTTCACACCGGAGGTTCAGCCATGCGCTGGTCAGCGTTCAGTCTGTTTTGCATGCTCGGTTTTTCAGCGGTGGCGCCCCAGGCCTCGGCCGTCGGTGAAGACTATGGCGTGTTGATCATTTCCCGCGAGCGCCTGGAAGTGGCGACCAGTTGCGAAATCGGCATATACATCCAGGATCAACTCTCGGCCCGGCTGTTCCAGGAGCAGAGCACCTCGTTCAACCTGCCGCCGGGCCAGTTTTCCTTGCGCCTGAAATTGCTGCCGGGACAGGCGCCGGGTTGCAACCCAGGCATGCTCGCGCCTGGGTCGCAGAACATCACCCTCAAGGCCGGGGACATCTTGAAGTTCCGCATCGCCATGAATGAACAAGGTATGTACCTCAAGCAGGCTGGGCTCGGTTACTGACACGCCACTCGAACTTGTGGTTGCGAGCCCCTGTGGGAGCGAGCTTGCTCGCGATGGAGATCTAACATCCACCATGGATGTCGACTGAACTACCTCTATCGCGAGCAAGCTCGCTCCCACAGAGGATTGGCGCTTGACCTTGCCAGCATGGCAAGGTTGATCCTGTAGTCATTCACTACAGGGAGCGTGACCGATGTCCGAATCCACCACATTCGACCTACCCATTGCCGGCATGACCTGCGCCAGCTGCGCCGGGCGGGTCGAGCGGGCCTTGAGCAAAGTCGCCGGTGCCAGCGCCGTCAGCGTCAACCTGGCGACGGAACTGGCACGTGTCCAGGCCCCCGAAGGCAGCCTGCCGGCCTTGAAGCACGCCGTCGAACAGGCAGGCTATGGCGTTCCCGTGCACACCCTGGAACTGAACATCGAAGGCATGACCTGCGCCTCCTGTGTCGGCCGGGTCGAACGTGCCCTGGGCAAGGTCGACGGCGTGAACAGCATCAGCGTCAACCTGGCCAACGAGCGGGCCCACCTCGAACTGCTCGGCCAGGTGGATGCGCAAACCCTGATCGATGCGGTCAAGCGCGCCGGCTATGACGCCACGGTCTGGCAGGCCGAGCAGGTCGCCGACATGCAGAACAACCGTCTGAACCGTGAACGCCTGGCCCTGGTGCTGGCGATTGTGCTGTCGGTGCCGTTGGTGCTGCCCATGTTGCTGCAGCCGTTCGGCGTGCATTGGATGCTCCCGGCCTGGGTGCAGTTCGCCCTGGCGACGCCGGTGCAGTTCATCTTCGGTGCGCGTTTCTACGTCGCCGCCTTCAAGGCCGTGCGGGCCGGTGCCGGAAACATGGACCTGCTGGTGGCCCTGGGCACCAGCGCTGGCTACGGCTTGAGCCTCTATGAATGGGCGATCGCCCGGCCCGGCAGCATGCCGCACCTGTATTTCGAGGCTTCGGCCGTCGTGATCGCCCTGGTGTTGCTCGGTAAATACCTGGAGAGCCGCGCCAAGCGCCAGACCGCCAGTGCCATCCGCGCCCTCGAAGCCTTGCGCCCGGAACGGGCGATCCAGGTGATCGATGGCCAGGAGCGGGACGTTGCCATCAGTGCCCTGCGCTTGAATGACCTGGTGCTGGTCAAGCCCGGCGAACGCTTCCCGGTGGACGGCGAAGTGCTGGAAGGCCAGAGCCACGCCGACGAAGCGCTGATCAGCGGCGAAAGCCTGCCGGTGCCCAAGCAGCCCGGCGACAAGGTCACCGGCGGCGCCATCAATGGCGAAGGCCGGTTGCTGGTCCGCACGCAAGCCCTGGGCACCGAAACCGTCCTGGCGCGCATCATCCGCCTGGTGGAAGACGCCCAGGCCGCCAAGGCGCCGATCCAGAAACTGGTGGATAAAGTCAGCCAGGTCTTCGTACCGGTGGTGCTGGTGCTGGCCCTGGCGACGTTGATCGGCTGGTGGCTGTATGGTGCGCCACTGGAAACCGCGCTGATCAACGCCGTCGCCGTGCTGGTGATCGCCTGCCCCTGCGCCCTGGGCCTGGCGACGCCCACGGCGATCATGGCCGGCACCGGCGTGGCGGCGCGCCACGGGATTCTGATCAAGGATGCCGAGGCCCTGGAACGCGCCCATGAAGTCACGACCGTGGTGTTCGACAAGACCGGCACGCTGACCTCCGGCACGCCGCGCATCGCCCACTTGACCGCCCTGGACGGCGATGAAGATGCGTTGCTGAAAATGGCCGGCGCGCTGCAACGCGGCAGCGAACACCCGCTCGCCAAAGCCGTGCTGGACGCCTGCGCCGAGCGCGGCCTGGATGTGCCGGATGTCAGCGACAGCCAGTCCCTGGCCGGGCGCGGCATTGCTGGCAACCTCGCCGGGCAACGCCTGGCCCTGGGCAATCGCCGTCTGCTGGACGAACTGGGCCTGGACCCCGGCTCGCTGGCCGAATCCGCACAGGCCTGGGAAACCGAAGGCCGTACATTGTCCTGGCTGCTCGAACAAGGCGCGACGCCGCGGGTGCTGGGCCTGTTCGCCTTCGGTGACACCCTCAAGCCCGGCGCTCTCGCCGCCGTACAGGCCTTGAATGAACAGCACATCGTCAGCCATCTGCTCACCGGCGACAACCAAGGCAGCGCCCGGGTGGTGGCCCAGGCGCTGGAGATTTCCAATGTTCATGCCGAGGTACTGCCAGCGGATAAATCCGCCATCGTCCAACAATTGAAGCGCCACTCGGTGGTGGCGATGGTGGGCGACGGCATCAACGACGCCCCGGCCCTGGCCGCCGCCGACATTGGCATTGCCATGGGCGGCGGCACCGACGTGGCGATGCATGCCGCGGGCATCACCCTCATGCGTGGCGATCCACGACTGGTGCCGGCGGCCTTGGACATCAGCCGCAAGACCTACGCCAAGATCCGCCAGAACCTGTTCTGGGCGTTCGTCTATAACTTGATCGGCATCCCCCTGGCGGCATTCGGCTTGCTCAACCCGGTGCTGGCCGGCGCGGCCATGGCCCTGTCGAGCGTCAGCGTGGTGAGCAATGCGTTACTGTTGAAGTTCTGGACACCCAAGCAGTTGGAGGACAAGCGATGAACATCGGCCAAGCGGCCCACCAGAGCGGCCTGAGCGCGAAGATGATCCGCTATTACGAATCCATCGGCCTGCTCAAGGCCGCCCATCGCACCGACAGCGGCTACCGGATCTACGGCGCCGATGACCTGCACACCCTGGCGTTCATCAAGCGCTCCCGCGATTTGGGGTTTTCCCTGGAAGAGGTCGGCAAATTGCTCGCTCTCTGGCAAGACCGCCAACGCGCCAGCGCCGACGTCAAGGCCTTGGCCCGGCAACACATCGATGAACTGAACCAGAGAATCCGCGAACTGGCCGAACTGCGCGACACCTTGCAAGACCTGGTCGAGCACTGTCACGGCGACCACCGTCCGGATTGCCCGATCCTCAAGGAACTGGCGTCGGGGTGCTGCAAGAGTTGATGTCCACAAAAAAAACCGACCATTAGCCTAATGCCAGTCAGTTAAGCCCCACACCTGTGGGAGCAAAGCTTGCTCCCACAGGTTTTGTGTCGTTTGGGGGCTTAACTGACTGGCACTAGGCTGTTGGCCGGGTTTCTGTTCAACCGATCATTGCATCCACGGCGGCGGTGGTTCTTCGGTCTTGCCGGGTGGGGCATCGTCGGCGGCGCGGACGGCCTGACGGCGCTCTTCATCCAGGCGGGCGGCCTCGATTTCACGCATGATCCCACCGACATCCGCCAGTTCTTCCGGCTCGTCGAACTCGCCGGTCAGCACGCTGGCCGGGTGCAGGGTACCAGCTTCGTACAGCGCCCACATTTCCTTGGCGTACTTGGTGCGCTTGAGTTCCGGGGCAAACCGACCGAAGTAGGACGCCATGTTGCCCACGTCCCGCTCCAGCATGCTGAAGGCATGGTTGTTACCCGCGGCATCCACGGCTTGCGGCAGGTCGATGATCACCGGCCCCGTCGGCGTCAGCAGCACGTTGAACTCCGACAGGTCACCGTGCACCAGACCGGTACACAGCATCAACACGATCTGGGAAATCAGAAAGGCGTGATATTCACGGGCCTGGTCCGGCTCCAGCACCACATCGTTCAGGCGCGGCGCCGCATCGCCGTACTCGTCGGCCACCAGCTCCATCAGCAGTACGCCTTCGAGGAAGTCGTACGGCTTGGGCACGCGCACACCCGCGCTTGCCAGGCGGAACAGCGCCGCCACTTCGGCATTCTGCCAGGCGTCCTCGGTTTCCTTGCGCCCGAACTTCGAGCCCTTGGCCATGGCCCGGGCCTGACGGCTGTTGCGCACCTTACGGCCTTCCTGATACTCGGCCGCCTGACGAAAACTTCGCTTGTTCGCCTCCTTGTAGACCTTCGCGCAACGTAGCTCGTTGCCGCAGCGCACCACATAAACAGCTGCTTCTTTACCACTCATGAGTGGGCGCAGCACCTCGTCGACCAGACCGTCCTCGATCAGGGGTTCAATGCGTTTTGGAGTCTTCATCAGCTTTTATTGTGGGTCCTTTATTACCAAACACGCGAATGACAGTCGTTATACGGCAATCCTTCCTCCACGGGGAGGGGTTGCCGACCTATGAACCTGTGATGCACACAATGTGCCGGATCAATCGACAGCGTCGAATCATAGCCGAGACCGGCGCTGGCGTTGGCAACTGAATATCCAGGTATTTGCGACAAGAGCTGACAGTCATGTCTACCGCCAGCCGTAGGCAAGTGCGCCAGCTCAATGCTTGAACAACTCCCCCGGCGTATACCCGAACATCCCCTTGAACGCGGCAATGAATGCGGACGTTGAATCGTACCCACACGACAACGCGGCGCTGGTGACGCTGTCCCCTTTCTCCAACGAGCCCAGGGACGACAACAGGCGCATGCGCTGGCGCCAGGCACGAAAGCTCAGGCCGGTCTCACGCTGGAACAGACGCATCAGGGTTTTTTCCGATGTGCCCAGACGTTCAGACCAGGCTTGCAAGGTGACGTTCTGTTCAGGCTGTTCGATCAATTCGTTACACAGCGCCAGCAAGCGGGCATGTCGCGGCAGTGGCAGGGAAAATCCCACTTCCGGCAACGTCGCCAACTGGTCCAGCAACACCTGCACCAGCCGTTCTTCCTGGGTATCGCCTTGGGGATAATCGACCGGCAGCTGACAGAACACCTTGATCAACTCACGGGCCAGTGGCGTGACTTCCAGCACCCGACAGCGCTCATCGGCCCAGGGGCAGGCGTGACGATGGACATACAGGCTGCGCATTTCCGCCCGGGTGGAGGTCACCACCTGATGTTCCAGGTCGGCGGGGATCCAGATACCCCGTTGTGGTGGGGCGAAGAAACTGCCGGCGGCGGTGTGTACGCCGAGAACGCCGCTGATGGCGTAGGAAAATTGCACCCAGTCATGGCGATGGGCCTGCGTCCAGGAACCGGCGCTCAAACTTTCGACACGGGCGTACAGCGGCCTCGGCAATTGCGCCAGGTCGGGGATACGTCGTTCCAGCTGCTGATGTCCGTTAGGCGGCATTGATTGGCCTTATGTCGCAAGACGACTGAATAGGGGCGACGTTAGGCTAAGTCGACTTTTCTTACAACATGCGGTGCCCTATGCATATCTTCAGACACCTCAAACGCATGGCGACCGACTGGTTCCTGTGCGGCATGGTGCTCGCCACGCTGCTGGCGTACTTCTTTCCCACCTTTGGTGCCACGGGCGGTGCCATGCATGCCGAATGGGTGGTCAACATCGGCATCTTCGTGGTGTTCTTCCTGCACGGGGTCAACCTGTCCGGCGAGCAGATCCGCCATGGCCTGAAGAACATCCGGCTGCACGTGATGGTGCAGGCCTTCACCTTTGGCGTATTTCCGTTGCTCTGGCTGCTCAGCAACTGGCTGCTGGGCAGCCATGTGCCGGCACTGCTGATGCTGGGGTTCTTCTACCTGTGCGCCCTGCCCTCGACGATTTCTTCCTCGGTGGCCCTGACTGGCAGTGCAAAAGGTAACGTGCCGGCGGCGATTCTCAACGCGAGCCTGTCCAGCGTGCTGGGCATTTTCCTGACACCGTTGCTGGTCAGTTTCGTGGTCGGCAGCGGCGCCGGTGGCATCGACCTGGGTTCGACCTTGCTCGACCTGTGCATGATGTTGCTGCTGCCGCTGGTGCTGGGGCAGTTCCTGCGGCGTTGGCTGGCCGGTTTTTTCGGTCGGTACAAACGCTACACCAGCGTCATCGACAAGCTGGTGATCCTGCTGCTGGTCTACGCGGCCTTCTGCAACTCGATGGTGTCCGGCATCTGGCGCCAGCAAGGCAACGGCGTGTTGCTCAGCGCAGTGGTGGGCAGTGCCGTGCTGCTGGCAATCATCCTGTGGGCGACCACCCGCACCGCCCGCGCCCTGAAATTCAATAGCGCCGACGAAGTCGCCGCGGTGTTCTGCGCCAGCAAGAAATCCCTCGCCGCCGGGGTGCCGATGGCGGCGTTGATTTTCGGCAACCATCCCGGCCTTGGGCTGATTCTGCTGCCGATCATGATCTACCACCCGATGCAGTTGATCGTCTGCTCGATCCTGGCCGAGCGCTACGCCAGCCAGCACAAGGCACTGGCGTCCCGCCAGGAGGGCGCCCTCGTCAACGCTCGATAATCGCCGTCACACCCTGGCCGGCGGCGGCGCAGATGGAAATCAACCCGCGACCTCGCCCGGCGGCATCCAGCAACTTGGCGAGGTTGGCGACAATGCGCCCGCCCGTGGCGGCAAACGGATGCCCGGCGGCCAGGGAACTGCCCTTCACGTTCAACCGACCGCGGTCGATGGACCCCAGTGGTGCGTCGAGGCCCAGACGGGTCTTGCAATAGTCCGGGTCTTCCCAGGCCTTCAGCGTGCATAACACTTGGGCGGCGAACGCTTCGTGGATCTCGAAGTAATCGAAGTCCTGCAAGGTCAGGCCGTTGCGCGCCAGCAATCGCGGCACGGCGTAGACCGGGGCCATCAGCAACCCTTCGGCGCCATTGACGAAATCCACCGCCGCTGTTTCACCGTCGCGCAGGTACGCCAGGATCGGCAGGCCCCGGGCCTTGGCCCATTCTTCACTGCCCAGCAGCACCAACGAGGCGCCGTCGGTCAGTGGCGTGGAGTTGCCCGCCGTCAGCGTGCCCTTGGCACTTTTTTCGAAGGCCGGCTTGAGGGAGGCGAGTTTCTCCAGGGTCAGGTCCGGGCGCAGGTTGTTGTCCCGGGTCAGGCCGAGAAACGGTGTCATCAAGTCGTTCTGCCAACCTTCGGCGTAGGACGCGGCCATTTTCTGATGGCTTTCCAGGGCCAACTGGTCTTGGGCCTCCCGGGGGATCTGCCAGGTCTGGGCCATCAATTCACAGTGCTCGCCCATGCTCAGGCCGGTACGCGGCTCGTTGATGCGCGGCAAGTCCGGCACCAAGTGCTGGGGGCGCAATTGCAGGAAAGTTTTGATTTTCTCAGCGGTGGTCTTGGCGCGATTGGCTTGCAGCAAGATCCTGCGCAACCCTTCATTGACCCCGATTGGCGCATCCGACGTGGTGTCGACACCGCCGGCAATGGCGCTGTCGATCTGGCCCAGGGCGATCTTGTTGGCCACCAGCAGCACCGTTTCCAGCCCGGTGCCACAGGCCTGTTGGACGTCATAGGCCGGCGTGCTGGGCGACAGCCGCGAACCGAGCACGCATTCACGGGTCAGGTTCATATCCCGGGAAAACTTGAGCACGGCGCCGGCGGCCACTTCACCGATGTGCAGGCCATGCAGGTTGTAGCGCTCGATCAGCCCCTCGAGAGCAGCCGTCAACATCGCCTGGTTGCTGGCGGTGGCATAGGGCCCGTTGGAGCGGGCGAAGGGAATGCGGTTACCACCGATGATTGCGACGCGGCGTGGTTGTGTCATGAAGAACTCCCCTGTAGGTCTGATGCACTAAGAAAACTCAACCGCCCCCTGTGGGAGCCAAGCTTGGTTCCCACAGGGGGTCGGTGCCCTGGACAAAGCGCCCCCGCTCAAGCTTAGGCTTTATCTCGCCGATCGAACGACTGATTGCCAATCATGGTCCACACTTGGAACCTCATCAGCCGGAGTGTGTTCCATGTCTGACCGTTATATCGACTTCGCCAATTCGCCCATTGGTCGGCGCATGGTCGGGTCCCTCGGCCTGCCATCGCCGGTACGCCTGGAACGCTGGCAAGCCGGGCGGCTACGGCCGATCGAAGGCGCACTGCTGCTGGGCGGCGGGCCGTTGACCGAACAGATCGGCACGTTTGCCAAGCGCCTGACCGACACCATTTTCATCTACGGCGGCGAACCAACCGTGGCCACCGAGTGGATCCCCGGCCACGGCCCGAAAATCAAGGCAGTGGTGTACGACGCCAGCCATTTGGTGCAGGTCGACCAGCTCAAGCAGCTGCGGGAATTTTTCCAGCCGCTGATGAAGAACCTCGACCACAGCGCCCATGTCGTCATCCTGGGACGCGCGCCGCAAAGCCTTGGCGATCCGTTCGCCGCCAGTGCCCAGCGGGCGTTGGAAGGTTTCAGCCGTTCCCTGGCCAAAGAGTTGCGCCACGGCGGGACGCTGCAACTGTTGTATGTCGGCGACGGTGCCGAAGCCCAGTTGGAAGGTGCGCTGCGGTTTTTCCTGTCGCCCAAGAGTGCCTTCATTTCCGGGCAGGTCATTCGCCTCGACGCCTGTGGCACCCAGGTCCAGGACTGGACCCGACCGCTCACGGGGCTCAAGGCGCTGGTCACTGGCGCGGCCCGCGGGATCGGCGCCTCCATCGCCGAAACCCTGGCCCGCGATGGCGCCGACGTGATCCTGCTCGACGTTCCCCAGGCCAAGACCGACCTCGATGCCCTGGCGGCGCGCTTGAGCGGGCGCAGCGTCACGCTGGATATCTGCGCCGAAGATGCCGCCGCCCAGTTGATCGAGCACCTGCCCGACGGCGTCGACATCGTGGTACACAACGCCGGCATCACCCGGGACAAGACCCTCGCCAACATGACCCCGGAATTCTGGGACGCCGTGTTGGCCGTCAACCTCAACGCCCCGCAAGTGTTGACCAAGGCCCTGCTCGACAGCGGCACCCTGCGCGACAATGGCCGGGTCGTTCTGCTGGCCTCCATCAGCGGCATTGCCGGCAACCGTGGGCAGACCAACTATGCGGCGAGCAAGGCCGGGCTGATCGGCCTGGCCCAGGCCTGGGCCCCGCTGCTGCAACCCCGGGGCATCAGCATCAACGCCGTGGCGCCGGGCTTCATTGAAACCCGCATGACCGCCGAGATCCCCTTCGCCTTGCGCGAGGCCGGGCGGCGCATGAGTTCCCTCGGCCAGGGCGGCCTGCCTCAAGATGTCGCCGAAGCCGTGGCCTGGCTCGCGCAGCCGGGCACGGGCGCCGTGACCGGGCAGGCCCTGCGGGTATGTGGGCAAAGCCTTTTGGGAGCATGACCATGACGATCCAATGGCATGAGGTCAGCAGCCCGCCATCCATGTCCGGGCTCTATTCAAAAGCGGCGACGCGGCGCAAGGTCACCGGAACGACCTTGCCCGAGGAAGGCCTGCGCCAGGTGCTTCAGGTCGACCCGCAACGGCTGGCGGCCTATCGCAAAGTGTGCGGTTTCGTCGATAACGGACTGCTGCCGCCGACTTATCCCCACGTTCTGGCGTTTGCCCTGCAGATGCAATTGCTCACGGGGCGGGACTTTCCCTTTCCGCTGCTGGGGCTGATCCACTTGAGCAACCGCATTCGCGTATTGCGGCCCATGGGCGGGGTCGGCCAGGTGCGGGCCAGCGTCCATGTCGAGAACCTGCAAGCCCATCCCAAGGGCGCGGTGTTCAATCTCGTGACCCGCGTCGATGACCAGTTGGGCCCTTTATGGGAGGCTGAGAGCCAGATGCTGTGCAAGGGAGTCCAGCTTGACGGCGCGCTGGTGGAAGACCGGCCAGACATCAGCCTGCCCTTGATGGAGGTGGCGCACTGGACCGCGCCGGCCGACATTGGCCGGCAGTACGCCAAGGTGTCCGGCGACTACAACCCGATTCACCTGAGCGGTATCAGCGCCAGGCTGTTCGGCTTCCCCACCGCCATCGCCCATGGCTTGTGGAACAAGGCCAGGACCCTGGCAGCGCTGGATGACCACCTGCCCGAAGACAACATCGAGATCGAGGTGACTTTCAAGAAACCGGTGCGCCTGCCCAGCGAAGTGACCCTGCTGTCCAGCGCGGTGGGCTCCAGTGGACAACTGCAACTGGTGGGGACCGGGGCGCTGGAGCATATGGTGGGAGAGTGGCGGCCGGTGACCTGAGCAGCTCCCACAGTTTGTTCTGGGTGTTCATAGATACGATGTCCGCCGCCAATCCCTGTGGGAGCGAGCTTGCTCGCAATGGCGGCGGCTCAGCCTCCACCCATCTTGAATTCGCCGTGGTCAGCGCGGCGGGTAGTTGGACAGAATCCGCCCCACCGTCTCGCGCACAGCCGTGTTGCGGTCGGCCGGGTTGGGGGAATTGCTGAGCAGTTGTTCATCACTGCCACGCCACACCAACTTGCCGTCCTTGCCGTCGAGCAGGTCGATCTGCACGGTGGCGACTTTGTAGCTGATGTTGCGGGTTTCGTTGTACATCGGCCCACCCCAGTAGCCATTCCATGGGCCACCCCAACCGCCGCCGTAGTTAGTGGTGACCTGCTGCTGGCGGTCCTCGACGATCAAATAGGCCTGGACCAGCACATCGCCGCGCCCGCCCGCCGCAGCCGGGCGCAAGCCGCGCTGGTCGAGTTGATCGGCCACCGCCTGGCGGATCCGCTGTTCGGTCAGGTCGCTCTTGATGCGTGGGTCGTCGGGGCGATATTGCAGCGCCGGGTCTTTCCAGCTCCAACTGCGATACGCCGCAAAGTCACGGCTGGTGTCGAAGTCATGGTTGACTTGGTTAGAGGCACACGCTCCCAGCAACAGGGTGAAGGCCAATAGAGCAAGACGGCGAAACATGATTTTTCTCCGTTGCGTAATCAACTTGGGGGATACGCCGACATGGCTTTTTCCACTGCCTCGCGAATGGCATCGGTGCGTTCGTTCTGGCTGCCCCGCTGGCCCGTCTCGGCGCTGGCGCTCCACACCGGCTGACCGGTGCGAGCATCGAACAGGTCCACCCGAACCACCACGACTTGCTCCCGATACGTGCGCACCATCGGCACCGGATGGTACACGCCATAGCCCGGACCGTAGCGGTCATAACGGTTATAGCCGCCGTAATAGCCGGCATCATAATCATCCCGGACCTGGCGCACGCGGGTCTCCAGGCGCAGGTCGGCGCTGACGAACAGGTCGGCGGGCCGGTTGTCATGCAGCGGCCGCAGGCCACGCTGGTCGAGGGCATTGCTCACCGCTTCGGCCACCTGGGCCGAATCCGCCCAGGCAGTGCCCGGCGGCAGGCGCCCGTCGCGCCAGGCCCAGCTGCGATAGCGCCCGTAATCACGAGGCGGCGCCGGGTAGGCGCTGCGGTCGAACACCGTGGCGGCCTGCGGTGGTGCCGGCGGCAACGGATTGGAGGTGGCGACATAGGGGTTGCTGCCCTGGCAGGCCACCAGCCCCAGGCACAGCACCAACAACCCTGAACGACCTTTCATTTCGCGCTCCAATTGCACGTGCGGATCAGAGGGGACGGCAGATCCAGTGCAGATAACGTCCCAACCCGGCAAACGCCGGATGGCGACGGTGGGCCAGTTCCATTTCCAGCAACTGCGCAAGTTCCACGCGGCCCTGGAACTCCACCGGCATATAGTCATGGAAAACCCGTACGCCACTCTGGCTTTCGACCTGCCACAAGCCTTCAAGTTGCGTCGCCAAATCTCGCGGATCAAGGGGTTGTTGCGGCGTCAGGCTCTGTTTTTCGCCGGCCATGTCATTTTTGCGCAACTTGCGGAAATGCCCCTTGAGCAGATTGCGATAGATCAGCGCGTCGCGGTTGTAGAACGCCAGGGACAGCCAACCGCCAGGCGCCGTCAGTTGATGCAGCACCGGCAGGATCGCGTGGGGCTCGGCCAGCCACTCCAGCACCGCGTGACACAGCACCAGGTCGTAAGGCTCGGTCAGTTGGCCGAGCAGGTCCTGCCACGGTGCCTGGATGAACGTGGCCTGCTGGCCGGCCTCGGCAAAACGCTGGCGGGCGCCTTCGAGCATGGGCTCGGCCGGCTCGGCCAGGGTCACCTGGTGACCGCGCTCGGCCAACCACGACGACATGTGGCCCAGGCCTGCGCCGATGTCCAGCACACGCAATGGACGGCGCGGCAAGGTTTCCAGCAGATCGGCCTGAAGTACCGCCAGGCGGATCGCCCCCTTGGCCCCGCCGTAGATTTTTTCCGCGAAGCGCGTGGCGAGCAGATCGAAATGACGGTCGCTCATTGGCCGAACCGCCGTTCGCTGTCGGCCAGCTTGCTGCGCACCACGGCGTCCATGTCCAGGCCCAGCTCGCTGCAAAGCAGCAACAGGTACAACACGATGTCACCGACTTCCTGCCCGGCGTGGGCCAGTTTGTCCGCCGGTAACTGGCGCGACTGGTCCTCGGTCAGCCACTGGAAAATCTCCACCAGCTCGGCCATTTCCACACTGGCGGCCATGGCGAGATTTTTCGGGCTGTGGAATTGCCGCCAATCGTTATGGTCACGAATGGCATGCAGGCGTGCGGTCAGTTCAACAAGGTTCATCGGGTTCTCCTGAATGCGCATAGCTTCAGGGGGATGATCGGGGAAGGCAAGCGTCTCGGTACGAAGCAACGGTTTGCCCCATAATCGAACCAACTCGGCCGCCACAGCTCCTACAATCAGGAGCCAACGGCTCAGTTCGGATTCCCTCCCATCAGGATGCACATATGCAGGTAGAAAGCTTTTTCGAATGGCTCGGCCAGGCGCTCGGTTCGGTAATCCGTTTCATCGTCGACCTGCTCAGCGGCCTCTTCAACATCCTGGCCAACGCCGGCGGCAACTTCGTCGATGGGCTGTCACGCACCTTGGGCATGGACACTTCGATCATCAGCATCATCGCGCTGATCCTCGGGCTGATGCTGCTGTACTCGGCCATCCGCGCCTTCATGCGGGCCTCGATCGTCATGGGCATCATCTGGCTGGTGCTGGGGTTGTGGTTGTTGAGTTGGATCATTCACTAGGGTCCAGAGCACTTGTGGGAGCAAAGCTTGCTCGCGATACAGGCGCCTCGGTTCCCTGAAAGACCGCGTCATCTTCATCGCGGGCAAGCCTTGCTCCCACAGATTTATGGAGGCATTTCCACGCGGGACGTGGGCACGATCAAGAACCCGCTACAATCGCGCTCCATCAAGGAGCCCGCATGTCCAACCTGATCACCGACTGGCGCGACCGCCTGACCCATCGCCGGGTCTGGGCACTGGCTGCGCCGATGATTCTCTCGAACATCTCCGTGCCGCTGGTGGCGTTGGTGGACAGCACCGTCATCGGCCATTTGCCCCATGCCCATCAGTTGGGCGCCGTGGCGGTCGGGGCGAGCTTGTATACGGTGTTGGCGTGGGCCATGGGCTTCTTGCGCATGGGCACCACCGGGTTCGCCGCCCAGGCCGCCGGGCGGGGTGACGGGGCGGCGTTGCGGCAAGTGTTGTGGCAAGGACTGCTCTTAGCGATGGGGCTGGCGCTGCTGCTCGGTGCCGTCGGCGTGCCGTTGAGCGACGTGGCGCTGCATTTCATGCAGCCGTCCGCCGAGCTCAACCAGTTGACCCGCGACTTTTTTCACACCCGGCTCTTCGGCTTGCCAGCGGCGCTGGCCAGCTATGCGCTGGTGGGTTGGTTCCTCGGCGCCCAGAATGCCCGGGCACCGTTGGCGATCCTGTTGGTGACCAACCTGGTCAACATCGCCCTGAACCTTTGGTTCGTGATCGGCCTGGACTGGGGCGTGACCGGTTCGGCCCGGGCGTCGGTGATTGCCGAGTGGACCGGAGCGCTGGTCGGCCTGGCCCTGGCTCGCAAGACACTGCGGGCCTGGCCCGGGCAGATGGCCTGGGCGGCCCTGGGCGTGTGGCAGAACTGGCGTCCGCTGCTGGCGGTGAACCGGGACATCTTCATTCGCAGCCTGGCACTGCAAGCGGTGTTTTTCCTGATCACGGTGCAAGGCGCGCGCCTGGGGGACGCCACCGTGGCGGCCAATGCCTTGCTGCTCAACGGCCTGCTGCTGACCGCCCATGCCCTGGACGGCCTGGCCCACGCCGTGGAAGCCCTGTGCGGCCATGCCATTGGCGCCCGCGACCGCCTGGCCCTGCGCCGCTCGCTGGTGGTGGCCGGCGGTTGGTCACTGATTGCAAGCCTCGGCTTTGCCCTGTTGTTCCTGCTCGCCGGCCACTTGTTCATCGACATGCAAACCGATATCCCCGACGTGCGCGCCACCGCTTACGTCTATCTGCCCTACCTGGCGACCTTGCCGCTGATCGCGGTCTGGAGCTACTTGCTCGACGGCCTGTTCATCGGTGCCACCCGCGCCCGGGAAATGCGCAACGGCATGGTCTTGACCCTACTGCTCGTGTCGCCCATCGCCTGGATGCTGCTGGGCTTGGGCAACCATGGACTGTGGATCACCTTCCTGCTGTTCATGGCCCTGCGCAGCCTGACCCTCGGTGGGTTTGCCTGGCACTTGCAGCGGCGCGACCGTTGGCTCGGCGCGCCGCCCCCATAACTTCAATCCTGGCGACCCTGCCACCGCCGCCGCAGGTGATCGAGACGCTCGCGCTGCGAGCCTCCCTCCGGCCCTGGGATGGGCCGGGCATCGGGGTATTGCAGGCGCAGCCACAGCCAGTCATCGAGCACCGTCCGCTCGGTGAATCCCAACGCCAGCCCCTGCTGCAAATCCTCCCACAGCCGACGGTAATCACGCCCGGTGGAGCGGCACCATTGCCACGCGTGGCGCTCCAACAGGCATCGTTGCAACTGGCCCTGCTGTCGGTCGCTGAGGCCGTGTTCTTTCTCCAACGCCGCCACCGGCAGTCCCGGGTTGGACAGTTGTTGCCAGCCCTGGCTGCCGATCGCCCGGTCGGCCCATGTGCCACCGAACCAGCGCGCCAGGCTGATCGGACCCAGCCAGCAACTGAGCTCATGGGAATCGCAACCGTCGAAAAAATAGCTGGCGGTGTGCGGGTTGTAGTAATTCAACAGGGCTTTGTGATGCAGGCCCAATGTCACCGTCAGCATGCGCCGCAGATGCGTGAGCAATTGCACGACGGGCTTTGGACTGGCCAACAACAACCCCGGCCAGGCGCGCGGGTCCAGGTGACAAAGGCTGACCAGCGCGGGTGATTGACGCAGATCCACCAACAGCGGGCCGTGCTCGCGAAGCCCATGCAACTCGGTGCCTTCGAACAGGGCAAAACGCCGGGCCTCGGCGAACTGCGCATGCACCAGCCGCACCGCCTCAGGCGCACTCGGTACGTCCAGCAGCAACCACTGCGGCGTTGATCCAGGCACGGCCGCGCTCATCGAGCAACGCCCGCGCCGTGCCCCATGAGCATACGGCAGGTGCACAGCGGTTGGCCGCAGGGGTTGAAAGGCCCGCCTTCGGGCAACAGGCACAACAAGACCAGCGGCTCGGCCTCCCGCATCGCCGACAACAGCACCGGATCGACAACCGACCGCCCAAGTGTTTCGCCTGAGGATGACTCATCCACGACCGCTGTCGAGGCAGGCGTGTTCAGAAAGGCACTGATCAACGGCCGATCCGGATCACCTTCGATAAAGCTCACCAGCACCTCGGTACCGTCACACAGCGCGGCCGCCCCGCCGGCAGCCAGCTCCGGCGCCAAGGGCAGCCAGCAATGACTGGGGCTGGAACCTTCGCCCTGGTAGACCCAGTCAAATTCCACCGCCACGCGCCCCGCTCCCAGTTCCGGCGGCTCGTCCACCGCCACGACCCAACCGCGTTGCCGGCTCACCATGCGTGGCTTGGCCGGGACGCTGTCCGGCACGAACAGCACGCCCCGCGGAATGGCCTTGAAATGGTTGCCATACACACCCGCCTGGCCGCGATGCTCGACCTTCGTCAACAGCCAGCGCCGGTTCCAGCCGGCAAACGGATGGTCCGTCAACGTCAGCACCTGGCCACTGCGCAGGCTCGTCAGTTCGCTGCGCCCCTGGGCGACCTGCTGCCCCGACACATCGGTGTGGACGCTGAAGGTCCGCACCGCGGCAACCGACCCGTCGTCCACGTAGACCGCCTTGCCAGCGGGGGGAAAACTGTGGGGGTTGTCGGCGAACACCAGGCAATGCCCGTCCCGCGTGTGTTCGAAATGAAAGTGGATACCCGCCCGGGCGCACACGCGCTGGAGGAACTGCAGGTCCGATTCCCGATACTGGGTACAGAAATCCTGGGGGGGATAATCGCCGCTCAAGTCCAGGCACAGGCGACGGCCGCTGATGCCATGGGCCTTGAGCACCTGACGAATGATCTGCGGCACCGAGCGGGCACTGAATACCCGCTGGCTGAAGCGCTGCGCCAGACAGGCCAGCTTCGGCCCGATACGCACCCGGCAACCGGCGCCGTGACGGTGTCGGACCAACTCATGGAGCTGTCCATGAATGCCCCGGCCCGGGGGCCCGAAACTCAACCAGACGCTGCGGTACAGCAGGCTCGCCAAGTCCAGGTTCGCATCGTGCAACAGGAGCTCCACTTCATAGACAAAGGGCTCGCTAATGGCTTCGCTACCCGTGAAGGCCACCACGTCAACAGGCTCGGGCAGACCGGCTATCTCCAGACGAAATGCTGGCTCGCAGGCTGGATCGGACATCGGCGTTTCTCTACAGGAGGGGCGGCCGGGGATTCTCGCCGACCGCCATGGCCGAGTAGAGGGGCCAAGTACAGGTTAGGAAAGGGACTACACGAAATAAGGACATCACCGATTAAATGCACCGGTGTGAAGAAATAGCCGTGGCGTAAATAAAAATGCCCTCCGGGACTATCCGAAAAAACCCGCAATGTGCGGTGCGTTTTCTGACAGCCCCGGTGGGCATCGAGGGGACGGCTATTGGCGCTATCCCTCCATCAGGAAGACAGGTACGACGAACGCGTCAGCCCCAGGCGCAGCGCATCGAGGAACTGGGTGCGCTCGGCGGCGCTGATACGGGCGCTGGCGCATTTGTCGCGGTAGTGAGTCATCAACTCCTCCGGCGACAAGTGCACGTAGCGCAGCATGTCCTCGATGGTGTCGTGGGTTTCGATACCGGCGTGGTACACGCTGCCATCGGCGTTCTGGTAGATGTTCACCGAGTCGGTGTCGCCGAACAGGTTGTGCATGTCACCGAGGATTTCCTGGTAGGCGCCCACCAGGAAGATACCCAGCAGGTAGTCTTCACCCGGATTGAGGGCGTGAACCGGCAGGCTGGTCTCGATGCTCTGCTCGTCGACGTATTGCTTGATCTTGCCGTCGGAGTCGCAGGTCAGGTCCTGCAGCACGGCGCGGCGCAGCGGCTCTTCGTCCAGGCGATGCAGCGGCAGGATCGGCAGTACCTGGCCGATGGCCCAGGTGTCCGGCAGGCTCTGGAACACCGAGAAGTTGCAGATGTATTTGTCGGCCAGCTTGTCATTGAGCTCATCCAGTACCTGGCGGTGCGAGCGCTGGCGGGCCTTCAACGAGTTGTGCAGGCGACGGCACACGGCAAAGTAGCACTGCTCGGCCAAGGCTTTTTCCGCCAGGGTCAGCTTGCCGTCGGCATATTGGGTCGCCACATCGCTCATGTAATGCGTGGCGCGCCAGTAGGTTTCGGTGACCATCTCGATGTCGGTCGGGCCCAGCAGGTCAACCAGCCATTGCACGGTTTCCGGCAGTTCCTGCTTGTTGTCGATAACCGGAACGTCGTCGTTGTGTTTTTCGACATCGGTCACCTGCACCACCAGCATCGCGTGGTGGGCGGTCAGCGAGCGGCCGCTTTCCGAGAAGATGTGCGGGTGCGGCAGGCTCTGGGCATCGCAGAACTCCTTGAGCATGCCGACCACGACACCGGCGTAATCGTCCATGTCGTAGTTGATCGAACTGGCGTTGCGCGAGTGCGTGCCGTCGTAGTCCACGCCGAGGCCACCGCCGACGTCGATGTGATCCACCGGCAGGCCGAGATTGCGCAGCTCACCGTAGTAACGGATCGCTTCCTTGAAACCGTGCTGGTAGTCCGCCAGGTTGGCGATCTGAGAGCCCATGTGGAAGTGCAGCAGGCGAATGCCCTGGTCCAGGCCCGCGGCACGGAAGCGCTCGACCACCGACAGCAGTTGCGCAGCCGACAAGCCGAACTTGGACTTCTCGCCACCGGTATCGGCCCACTTGCTCGACGCCAGGGACGACAGGCGCACGCGCAGGCCGACCTGTGGCTTGACCTTGAGCACCGCGGCCTCTTCGATCACCAGGCCGACTTCGGACTCTTTCTCGATGACGATGAAGACGTTGTGACCCAGCTTCTGGCCCATCAGCGCCAGGCGGATGAATTCGCGGTCCTTGTAGCCGTTGCAGACGATGGTGCCGCCCTTCGGCGCGAGGGCCAGTACCGCCAGCAGCTCCGGCTTGGAACCGGCTTCCAGGCCGATGGAGACGTTCTGGGTGGCGATGATGTTCTCGATCACCGCTTCCTGCTGGTTGACCTTGATCGGGTAGAGCGCGGTGTACTTGCTCTGGTATTCCAGGCGCGCGATGTTGCTGTCGAACGCGCCGGTCAGCTGGCGCACGCGGTCTTGCAGGATGTCGGGAAAGCGCACCAGCAAGGGCAGCGAGAGGCCGCTCTGGCGCAACTGGTCGACTTGCTCGAACAGGTCGATGGGCGAACTGCCGGGACCGTTCGGACGGACTTCGACGCGACCGGCTTCATTGATCGCGAAATACCCGGCCCCCCAATGGCGAATCCCGTAAACGCTGCGGCTGTCCGCAACTGTCCATTGGCTGCCATCGTCTTTGCGTGTGCGTCGTACGGACATCGAAGTCCCCTATAAAGAAGTCAAAATGCACCATCCGGTCGGAGGCTGGGGCAGTCTAGAGAGTGAAAATGACGAATTGCCTGTTAGCAAGGTAGACCCTGCTCCCAGCGGTGAGTTTAGAAACCCGTTCAGAACAGGCTCTGTGAAAACCATGCGGGCGACCTCCAACGTCGGGTCCGGGTCAAGCCGAGGGTGGTTTTCACAGAAGCTGCTAGCCGCCGGACTTCTTTGCCTTGAAGCCGTGCTTGACCAGTTCCGCCAGCAGCAGCTCGACATGATCGCCCTGGATCTCGATGATGCCGTCTTTCAACGCACCACCGGTGCCACAACGTTTCTTCAATGTGGTGGCCAGTTCCTTGAGCGCGTCTTCGGCCAACGGCACGCCGGTGATCGTGGTCACCGTCTTGCCGCCGCGACCTTTGCTTTCACGGCGCACACGGGCAATGCCGTCACCGGCAGGGATGGCGGTCTGTTTGCAGATGCAGGCATCCACCGGTTGACGGCAATCAGGACAATGACGACCGGCGTCGGTAGAAAATACCAGGCCGCCCAGGGCGGCGAAGGATGCGGCTTTTTTGGCCACCGGCAATCCTCTTGGGAGGACAAAGACTGGTCGAGGGGAGAACGTGCCTCGACCGCGAAACCCCACTCAGGCAGGGGCAGCGCTACTGGACCGCAGACGCGGTTCAGCTTGAAAAGTCGCGCAGTGTAACGGCAAAAAGCCGACTTGCTAAGGGCCAATCAGCGCCAATTTATAGCTTCTTTGCGACGTCGCCACCCTGGGCACGCAAATAGCGTTCAAGCGCCGCCAGGGAGTCCGGGCAGTAAGGCATGCGCTGGATTTCATCGAGCACCTGTTCAAGCGGCAGGAAACGCGCTTCGAGGACTTCTTCAGGCTGCAGGACCAGCGGGCCGTCCCACACCGCCGAGAACGCCGAGCACCACAGGCGACTGCTGGGGTCTTCGAAATAAAAATGGTCGTGGGCGGTCAGTTCCACGCCGCTCACGCCCAGTTCTTCCGCCAGCTCACGAGCGGCCGACTCGGCGTAGGTCTCGTCGGCCTGGACCATGCCGCCCGCCGCCACGTCCCAGAAACCCGGGTAGATGGCCTTGCTCAGGGTGCGCCGGTGAACACACAGCTCACCGGCCGAATTGAACAGCATGATGTAGGTGCCACGCCCGATCAGGCCGCGCTCGCGCAGTTGCGAACGCACCAGGCTGCCGAGCAGGTTGTCGTGCTCGTCGACCCACGCGATCAACTCGGCATCCGAGGCCGCTCGGTGAGCAACCTCCCGGGGGCTTTCGCTCATGGATCAGCCCTGGTTCAGCAGTTGCCGCAAGTCGATGACCGCTGCGTTGGCCCGGGAAATGTAGTTGGCCATGACCAGCGAGTGGTTCGCCAAGACACCGAAGCCGCTGCCGTTGAGGATCATCGGGCTCCAGACCGGTTCCTGGGACGCTTCCAGTTCACGAATGATCTGCCGCACGCTGACCGTGGCGTTCTTTTTCGCCAGCACATCGGCGAAGTCCACTTCGATGGCGCGCAGCAGGTGCGACAGTGCCCAAGCCTGGCCGCGGGCTTCATAGAACACGTTGTCGATCTGCAGCCATGGGGTCTCGACCACCTCTTCGTCCACCTGCGGCACTTGGCCCGGGGCCGTGACTTCGGTTTTCAGCGAAGTGTTGAGCTTGACCCGGCCAACGCTGGCCGACAGGCGCTGGGACAACGAGCCCAGGCGCGTGCCGACGTCCCCCAGCCAGTTGTTCAGGTTGTCGGCACGGGCATAGAACAGCGCGCTTTTCTGGTTCGGATCGGACAGCCGGGCCTGGTAGCGGCTCAGGGAGTTGATGCCTTCCTGGTATTCGGATTCGCTGGAAGGCAGCACCCAACTGCGGTTGTCGAAGTTGAAGCGCGGCTCGGCCTTGGCCAGGTCGGCGTCCTCGGCGGACTGGGACTGGGAACGGGCGAAGTCCTTGCGCAGGGCGCGGCTCAGGTCGCGAACCTGCACCAGCACGCCGTATTCCCAGCTCGGCATGTTGTCCATCCACAGGCCTGGCGGGAAGCGGTCGTTGGAAATGTAGCCGCCTTGCTTGGTCAGCAGGGTCCCGGCCACGGTCTTGAGCGTCTCGACCGTGGTGTAGCCCACCACCATTTGCCGGCCATCCCTCTCGGCTGCGGCCTGGGCGTTCTGCTGCACGGGGAACAACGCGGGCTCCTGGCTCCAGTACCAGCCGAGGGCAATGGTCACCAGCAGGTAAAGGCCGATCAGCGTGGCCAGTGCGCGGCTGAAAAAAAGCCCACCCAGGTAGCTGCGGGTGTCCGATTTCGGCTCGGTGGCACGTTCAGGCGCGCTGCCCGCGCGGTTTTTCCAGTCCAGCATGGCGATGTTCCTTCAATCACTTGAGTTCTCGATTCGACCACAACCCTACGCCATCGTGCCTGATTTGAAACGCGATAATGCGGCGCCAACCATGCCGGGCGCGACAGGGCAATCGAACAGCACTATAAAGGAAGCGTTGTCATCGGCCTACGAGACTGTCCGGTCACAAACTGAATCAGGCGACTGGACAGAATATTGACGTATGACACTCATAAGGAGGAAAAGAGATGCTAGCATAGAGCCACCAGTCGACCTCAGCATGCACCCTAACTAGTAGTCAGGATATGACCGAGCCAGAAGACCCCAGCCGCGAGCGCCTCAAGCACCACTTTGCCCAGCGGGTAATTCATCAGGCTCGCCAGATGCTGGAGATTTGGCAGCGCCTGCAACGCAGTGAGTGGTCAAGCACCGATCTGTCGGAGCTCAGCGAAGCCAATCTGCGCTTGCTGCGCTTTGCCGAGCGCTTCGAACAGCCCGAGCATTCCCAACTGGCCCAAGACATCAGCCAGTCGCTGCAAGCGGTGGACGCCAATCGCGGGCGCCTGAGCAGCCAGCTGATCACCGAACTCAACCGACTGATGCAGCGCTTGTCTCGCACCGGCCTGCGCCACGGCGACCAGCTCGAACAGACCTTCCTGCCGCCGCTGCGCAAACCCATCTACGTGATGCTGCAGGACCATGACCGCGCCGAACGCCTGGCCAAGCAATTGGCGTTCTTCGGCCTCAGCGCCCAGGCACTGGACAGTGTCGCGGCGTTCCGGGCCTCGATGATCGAGCGCCTGCCGGCGGCGATTGTCATGGACGTGGACTTCAGCGGCCCGGGCACCGGCCTGAAACTGGCCGCCGAAGCCCAGGAAGGCCTGGAACAACCGTTGCCGCTGTTGTTCTTCAGCTTGCTGGAAACCGACACTCCGACACGCCTGGCCGCGGTACGCGCCGGCGGGCAGGAATTCCTCACCGGCACCCTCGAAGCCTCGAGCCTGCTGGAAAAGATCGAAGTGCTGACCTGCGTTGCCCAGTACGACCCCTACAAAGTGCTGATCATCGATGACTCCCGCGCCCAGGCCTTGCACACCGAGCGCCTGCTCAACAGCGCCGGCATCATCACCCGTACGCTGATCGAGCCGATCCAGGCCATGGCCGAACTGGCGGATTTCCAGCCCGACCTGATCATCCTCGACATGTACATGCCAGCCTGCACCGGCACGGAACTGGCCAAGGTCATCCGTCACAATGACCGCTATGTCAGCGTGCCGATCATCTACCTGTCCGCCGAAGACGACCTGGACAAGCAACTCGACGCCATGAGCGAAGGTGGCGACGACTTCCTGACCAAACCGATCAAACCCCGGCACCTGATCACCACCGTGCGCAACCGTGCCGCCCGGGCGCGCAACCTCAAGGCGCGGATGGTGCGCGACAGCCTCACCGGCCTGTACAACCACACCCATATCCTGCAACTGCTCGAGGATTGCAGCTTCCGCGCCCGTCGCGAAGGCAAGCCCCTGAGCTTCGCCATGCTCGACATCGATCACTTCAAACGGGTCAATGACAGCCACGGCCACCCCATGGGCGACCGGGTGATCAAGAGCCTGGCGCTGTTTCTCAAGCAACGCCTGCGCAAGACCGACTTCATCGGCCGTTACGGCGGCGAAGAGTTCGCCATCGTCATGCCCGACACCGATATCGACGCCGCCTGCAAAGTGCTGGATGAAATTCGCCAGCGCTTTGCCGAAATCCACTATCCGGCCCAGCCCCAGGATTTGTGGTGCACCTTCAGCGCTGGCGTGGTGGAGATGAGCGATGACTCCGACAGCCTGATGATGGCCAGCCAGGCGGATGAAGCGCTATACCGTGCCAAGCACGCCGGACGCAACCGGGTACAAAGCGCCCGGCAATCAAAGCAAAGTGCCACCTTTTCATCGGAATCGACTGACTCGGTCATAAACCTGTAACGCAAACGCAATAACTTCAGGCACTTACGATTCTGCCCTCGGTAGACCCTTGATGCGCCTGAAGCTGCTGACCAATCTCAACACCGTTCTTTTAGTTGCCGTGTGCCTGGGCCTCGGAGCCACCTTGTGGTGGTCGCAAATCGCCCTGGAGCGCCCCTACATGCTGATGGAGCGCTACCTGGGCCTGTCGCGGCAGTTCCAGGGCGAAGTGGCGCGCAACACCGAGGACTACCTGGCCAGCGGCGACGCCTTGCGCCTGAGCGCGGCCACCCAGGCCTTGGAAACGCTGCAGAAAGACCTCGACCAGTTTCCCCCGGAGCTGGCCAAGACCTTGCGCCCGAGCCTGTCGAACCTCGACGGTTTCAGCAAGACCGATCTGTTGGCCGCCGGCAAACTGGCTGGCGATCCGCAGGCCCTGTTGTTGCAGGCCGAGCGTGAACTGAGCGCCAGCCTCGATCAACTGGCCCAATACGCCAATGGTGCCCCGGCCTACCTGCCTCCGTTGTTTGCCGCTTCGCAGCACCTGGGTCGGTTGTCCCTCACGCGGGACAAACTGGTCAGCAGCGGCCGCAGCGAATTGGCCGCCGATGTCGAACGGGAACTGGCGAGCATCCGTGTCGAGGCCGAACGCCTCGACAGCCTGCCCCTGTTGGGTGTCACCGCCAGCAGCGAATCGGGCAGCGATGATTTCGCCGCGCTGATGGGCCTGGAGACCCAGGAAAAAACCGCCGCCGAAGATGCGGGCATCGCCCTCAAGCGCGAACTCAACAGCTTGCTCGGCCGTTACCCGGCGGAATTGACCCGCACCCGCGAACTGATCCAGAAACGCACCGAGTTGAGCAATGCCACGCACCTGAAAATCGCCGACGTGCAAACGGCGATCGATACCTTGGAACCAGCGGTACGGGCCCAGCATGGGCAGATCCAGGGGGAGGTTCGCATGATCCAGGGGGTGATGATCGGCCTGATCCTGCTGATCGCGCTGCTCATCGACACCTTGCAGCGGCGCCTGGCCCGTACCCTGACGCACCTGGCTCCAGCTCTGTCGACCTGGGCCGAGGGAGATTTCAGCCGGGACATCCACGTGGGCGCCAGCAACCGCGAAATGCAGGACATCGAGGCTTCGCTCAATCGCCTGCGCGCTTACCTGGTGGACCTGGTGGGCACCATTCGGGTGAACGCCGAACAGGTCGCCGGCAGCAGCCGGGCCCTGGCCGAGCTGAGCGGCGAACTGCACAGTGGTGCGGAGGATCAGGCCGACGATACGGCGCTGATCCGGGATTCCCTCAGCGAGCTGGAAGCGACGATCCAGCAAGTGGCCGACGATGCCAGCCAGGCCGCAGGCGCCAGTCGCAGCGCCGGGCAAGCGGTGGAGCAAGGGCAGAAAGTCATCGGCCTGAGCCTCACGGGCCTGCACGCGTTGGTGGGGGAAGTGCAAGGCAACGCGCAGATGATCGAGCAACTGGCCGAGGAATCGGCCACCATCGGCGGCGTGCTGACGGTGATTCGCTCGATTGCCGACCAGACCAACCTGCTGGCGCTCAACGCGGCCATCGAAGCGGCTCGCGCCGGGGAAATGGGCCGCGGCTTTGCGGTGGTGGCTGAGGAAGTCCGCTCCCTGGCCCAGCGCACGGCGGGCGCCACCGCCGAAATCCAGACACTGATCGCCCGCCTGCAACTGGCCGCGCGCCAATCGGTGGACGGTATGCGCGCCCAGGTCGAACACGCCGAAGCCACCGCCAACCAGGCGCAAGCGGCCGACGGCGCGCTGGATGAGATCGTCGGCGCCATCCAGACCATCTCCGACACGGCGGTACGCATCGCCGACGTCACCGCCCAGCAAAGCGGCGCCGTCAGCGAAATCCGCGATCACAGCGAGCGGATTCACCAACTGGGCGCAGACAACCTGCTGCGCATCGGCCAGGGCCGGGAACAGGGCGATAACCTACTGGTGTTGGGCGGACGTTTGCACACCGCCGTGCAGGCATTTCGGGTTTAGAGCCACAGACTGCATGAATCACTGTGGGAGCGAGCTTGCTCGCGATAGCGGTGGATCAGCTTGCATCGATGTCGGATGTGCCGCCGTCATCGCGAGCAAGCTCGCTCCCACATTGATTCGGGAGGCCCGGGAATTACCGCTCACCGCAGTCCACCCTGTGGGAGCGGGCTTGCTCGCGAAAGCGGTGGATCAGCTTGCATCGATGCTGGATGTGCCGCAGTCATCGCGAGCAGGCTCGCTCCCACATTGATTGGCGGGTACCCGGGAATTGAGGCTGCCACAGGGGGCGGTATCCAACCGCATGACCGGATCAGAGACCCGGGTCACAAATTTCGCGCAAACATCGCTCATCGTGCTGGCTATTGCCGAGAACTGGACAGTCATTAAGGCTTTGCGGCATAGTCGCCGGGTTCTGATACCTGCTCACAGATAACAAGGAACAGCAGATGGCGACCCTACTGGTCCTGCACGGACCCAACCTGAACCTGCTGGGCACCCGTGAACCGGGCGTCTACGGCGCCGTGACACTGGCCCAGATCAACCAGGACCTGGAACAGCGGGCCCGCAACGCCGGCCATCATTTGCTCTACCTGCAAAGCAACGCCGAATATGAACTGATCGACCGCATCCATGCCGCGCGCGGCGAAGGCGTGGATTTCATTTTGATCAATCCAGCAGCTTTTACACATACAAGTGTCGCATTACGTGACGCGCTGCTGGCGGTGAGCATCCCATTCATCGAAGTGCACTTGTCCAACGTGCACAAACGCGAACCTTTCCGCCATCACTCCTACTTCTCCGATGTAGCAGTGGGAGTGATCTGCGGCCTTGGCGCCAGCGGTTACCGACTGGCCCTGGAGGCCGCCCTAGAACAGCTTGATAAACAGGCACCAGCTTGAACAACAAGCGTTAAACGCCCCTGACCGACCCTTGGGAGTTGATGATTCATGGATATCCGTAAAGTTAAGAAATTGATCGAATTGCTGGAAGAGTCCGGCATCGACGAGCTTGAGATCAAGGAAGGCGAAGAGTCCGTACGCATCAGCCGCCACAGCAAGACCCCGGCCCAGCAGTTCTATGCACCGGCCCCGATGCAGGCTCCGGCCGCCGCGCCTGCTCCGGCAGCAGCCCCGGTTGCCGCCGCAGCGCCAGCCGCACCGGCGGCACCGACGCTGAACGGCACTGTCGCTCGTTCGCCAATGGTGGGCACGTTCTATCGCAAGTCTTCGCCATCCTCGCCGTCCTTCGTTGAAGTCGGCCAGACCGTGAAGAAAGGCGACACCCTGTGCATCGTCGAAGCCATGAAGATGATGAACCACATCGAAGCTGAAACCAGCGGTGTGATCGAATCCATCCTCGTCGAAGACGGCCAGCCGGTTGAGTACGACCAACCGCTGTTCACCATCGTTTGAACCGCGGAGAGCCTTTGATGACTGCGAAGTTGGAAAAAGTTCTGATCGCTAACCGCGGTGAGATCGCCCTGCGGATTCTGCGTGCCTGCAAAGAGATGGGCATCAAGACCGTCGCCGTTTACTCCAAGGCCGACAAAGAACTGATGCACCTGGGCCTGGCGGACGAATCCGTCTGCATCGGTCCGGCGTCGGCTGCGCACTCCTACCTGCACATCCCGGCGATCATCGCCGCTGCCGAAGTGACCGGCGCCACCGCCATTCACCCGGGCTACGGTTTCCTGGCGGAAAACGCCGACTTCGCCGAACAGGTGGAAAACTCCGGTTTTGCCTTCATTGGCCCGAAAGCCGACACCATCCGCCTGATGGGCGACAAGGTTTCGGCCAAGCACGCCATGATCGCTGCTGGTGTACCGACCGTTCCGGGTTCCGACGGCCCGCTGCCTGAAGACGAAGAAACCGCTTTGCGCATCGGTCGCGAAGTCGGTTATCCGGTGATCATCAAGGCCGCTGGCGGCGGCGGTGGTCGCGGCATGCGCGTGGTACACAAGGAAGAAGACCTGATTTCCTCGGCGAAACTGACCCGCTCCGAAGCGGGCGCGGCGTTCGGCAACCCGATGGTCTACCTGGAAAAATTCCTGACCAACCCGCGTCACGTCGAAGTCCAGGTGCTGTCCGACGGCCAGGGCCAGGCCATCCATCTGGGCGACCGCGACTGCTCGCTGCAACGTCGTCACCAGAAAGTCCTCGAAGAAGCGCCGGCACCGGGCATCGACGAGAAAGCGCGCGAGGAAGTCCTGGCACGTTGCGTCAAGGCGTGTATCGACATCGGCTATCGCGGCGCCGGTACCTTCGAGTTCCTGTACGAGAACGGTCGTTTCTACTTCATCGAAATGAACACCCGTGTTCAGGTGGAGCACCCGGTTTCGGAAATGGTCACCGGTATCGACATCGTCAAGGAGATGCTCAGCATCGCCGCCGGCAACAAGCTGTCGTTCACCCAGGATGACGTGGTCATCCGCGGTCACGCGCTGGAATGCCGGATCAACGCCGAAGACCCGAAAACCTTCATGCCAAGCCCAGGCACGGTCAAGCATTTCCATGCCCCGGGCGGCAATGGCGTTCGCGTCGATTCGCACCTGTACAGCGGTTATGCCGTTCCGCCGAACTACGATTCGCTGATCGGCAAGCTGATCACCTACGGGGCGACCCGTGAAGAAGCCATGGCGCGCATGCGCAATGCGCTGGACGAAATCGTGGTAGACGGGATCAAGACCAACATCCCGCTGCACCGCGATCTCGTACGTGACGAAGGCTTCTGCAAAGGCGGCGTCAACATCCATTACCTGGAGCACAAGCTGGGCAACCAGCACTGATGCCTCACGTGATGTAAAAAGACCCCGGTCCATTGGCCGGGGTCTTTTTTTGCGCGCGCCTCAAAGGCGCAAGTGACGGATCACTTCAACGCCACCATGGAGTAGGCGTGTGATTCGATCTTCGCAGCATTCGCCCGCCTCCCCTGCTGGGTGAGGACGACGCCGTTGGCATTTTCCACCAGGATGTCGCTGCGCATGCGCGCCATGAATCCGCGAGCCCGCATGGACACCGGATCCGTGTTGTTCTTCGCTCGCGCCAGGACAGGTATGTAAAAGCGTTCGACCTGGCTGCCGGACGTCTTGAATACCGACGTGACCCCCGTGCGCAAATCCAGTGACACGCCATAGTTATTGCCCAGGCAGGAAGAATACGACCAGTGATCCCAGGTCGGTCGCAGCCCATGCCTCCTCATCACCTGCCTGACCGGCTCGCCGATGTCAGCCCCCGTCAACCAGTCCCCGCCGACCAGGGTGGCACGGACATCCTTGGCCGATCCCCCCAGGCGCCGCATCACATCCCGGACACTTCGCTCGATCAGCGCACGGATGTTGTGATCGAAATGAATGACCGCCCCGACCCGGGTGGTCGGGTTGTACAACGAAGCGATCACGCACGTCTGTGCATTGAGCGAGAACAGGTAGTTGTCCGCCGCCTCGCTGAACTTCGCCACCACGGCCTCGCCCTGCAACGCCCCCCTTGTCACGTCCGGGGAGACATGCCCGGGGAACGCCTCGCGCAAATCGCCTATGCGCCCCAGATTGCGCACCTCATCATTGCCACCGCTCAACCCGACTCTGTTATGGGTCCACTTGCCATTCGCCATCCTGCGAATGGGCAATTTGTAAAACGCGCCGGGACGCCGGGCATCCACCAGGCACAGGCCGCCAAAGTAAGGGTCCCTCTTCACCTGGTAGTACCTGCCCCCGCTCGCGATGTAGTAAGTGCTCTGCGGTTGCGAAGCGCTGGGCGGGCTGCGATAGGTGCCGAAAAAAATCCCCTCCTCCGTCACCAACTGCAGATCCCCTGGCGTTCTGCCGACCGCCTGCTGCGGCTTGAGGCGTATGGCCGGAACCAGCGGCCCGGACTCTTTGGCGACCACCGATGAGGTGCTTCTCAAGCGTTGCGCAGACAATGACAAGGGCTTCACGGCACGCTGCAAGTGCCTGGTCGCGTGCCCCAGTGCCGTGGCCATGCTGGCGGCGCCGAGCGTGGCGAACAGCGCTCCCCAGGTCGCGATCAGCCAATGACCGAGCGCGCCCTCCGTGTCGCCTTGCACGTGTCTCTGGATGGCCTGCCTGGCGCTGACGGCAATCAGGCCGATGTCCAGCAACAAGGTAAAGGGCGGATAAACCATGCACACCGGAACGGCCGCGAAGACCAGGCCCTGGAATACCTGGTTGCGGATCATTTCGGCACGACTGGTGGTGATGTCCTCCACATCGGTGACAGCGCGCTCGATGCCTGCATCGAACTCGGCACGGATATCCATCAGCCGATTGAGTTCACGCAATGTGTCGACGCGAGTGGTCCCGGCCGCCAGCGCCAACAGTGTCCGCTCCACGGCGGCACGGGCGGCGAGTGCGACCCGCTCCAGTACGTAATCGTGCAGTTGCGCGGCGATGCTCCCGGAAAACGCCAGGTACGGGCGAAACAGGATGCCGTCCGGCGCGTCGGGTGTGTACAACCAGTAAGAAGCCTTCGGATCGAAGTAGGTGAACACGTAGACGCCCAACACCACATGACCGGCGACGGTCAGCTTGATCACGCCTTCGCGCGTCACGGCGACACCGGGGTACGTGGCGCTGTTTGCAGGCCGCCCGTCGCTCAATAGCGTGACTTGCCGGGTGAGCCACTGGAACACTTCGGCGCTCAACATCGACTTGCCGTAGGCCACACGCAGGTCGCGGTCCATCCTGGCCAACAGCATGTAGCAGTAAGCCTCGCGGCGCTTGGCATACTCGGGCGCCGTGGCGTCGAGGAATCCGGCACGGATGTGCCTGGCATATCGCTCGCCCAGGTAGGCCACCCGAATGTAGGAGGCCAGATCGGCACTGCGAACCTGCGCCAAATCCTGCCCGACAGAGGAACGCACGCCCTTGGCGGGGTCGTCGATGTCCGCGTTGCGCTCGTATCCGTAGATGGCCAGGTCCAGCAGGCTGGTGGTTTTTTTCTCGGCGGCCAGCCCCGGAATGTAGTCGATGAAGACCGTGGCCGGATCGACCGCCTCAAGCACCCCCTTGCTGCGCATGTAGGGCCCGATCATGTCGGCGAAGGTACGCTTGGCGAAGTCCATGAACACTTCATAGCCCACGAACTGCTCATCGAATACTTGCCGCTGAACCAAGAATTCCTGGCTCAGGCCGCTGATGTTGCGCCGGGACTCAAGCGGCAATGCCGAGTACCAGCGAGGCGACTCGCTCAGCTCCACGTGTGCCAGGTTATTGGCCAGGCCGGTCGAGACAGCGTTCTGCAGACAGGCCTTGAAACTTGCCTGCGCGCCCCTGAGGTCTTGTTCCAGATCCCAGGAGACCGGTTTTTCCATCACACGGGCAAAGTACGCCCGGGCCTGTCCACGATCAGTCGGCGAGAGTTGCTGCAACAGGTACTCGCGACCGGCCTGGTGTTGGGTCCAGGCCCCGACTTCGCCGCTCAGGGCCCGCAGCGAAGGCAACTCGATCCATTCCTGGCCATCGGGTTTGCCGGGGGCAAACAGCAGCAGGCCACTGACAGCACCGCCCCCGTCTTCACGATAAAACACCAGTAGATCGGCACACTTCAGGCCATTGGGGAGCACTAGGCTGGCGACACGCAACCCGCCGGCGATGGGCGTCGCGATGTCGCCTTCCCAGAGGGCTGCGAGGCGGTCATGGCTGGTCACCGACAACTGGCCCGCACAACGGGCGACAAACGCACTGTGCTGCAACCGCGCCACAAACCAATCGAGCATGGCGTCCTTCAGGTCCCCCGCCTCATACCGCTCGGCCAAGGCTGGCAAGTACCCGGCAGGCGCGTCGACGCTGGCCAACAACTGCGCAATGAAGGCCGGTGAAAGAGGCTGGTTACGGAGCATGCCGCCGTTCTCGACCAGGAACACCGACACCGCGTCCGGCCGGACCGGGCCTGCCGCCACCAGTTCACTCAGGCTGTAGGTGCGTACGGGCTGACCAACGACCGTTCGCCACTGCAACTGCACACGAATGCTGTCCGGCTCGACCCCCATGTCCAACTCCTGCCTGACATAGTCCCTGGCCAGTTGCCGAGCGAAGGCCCGCAGCGAGCCCAGGCCATCGACCCGCTCATCCACCAGCGCCTGCGCCAGCGCGGCCTGGCTCTCGAAAGCCCGCAACGATTCACGATCAGGAGGGCTCAGCCCCCGCAGCCAATGCGGCAATTGCAATCGCGCCAGCGCGCCAAGGTCCCGGCGCTCGGCCGTGGTTGCCAATACAGTCAAGCGACTCGTCCGGCGCCAGGCGTCCTGGAGTGCTTCGATCTGCTCTCGCAACTCATCGACACCCAGGCCAGCCAGACGGTCAGGCCGGAACAGCTCGTCGACCGCGACCCTGTGCTCATCCAGTTTTTGCCTGACCACGTCTTCGAGGGAGGCATCGTACGCAGTCATTCGCCAATGCCGCCGCAGATAGTCCTTGTAGTGATCGACAAACCTCGAGGCCGCGCCTTCCACCGCCTGGACAACGAACGCCCGGCGCTCGGCCGCAAAACCCAAGTCCGGCCCATCGGGCCAACGGTAGGGCGCGTCCTGCTCCTCGTCATACACCAAAGGCGCCTGGTCGATCATGCGCTGCAGCACGGTATCGAGCAGGGTGCCCAGGAAGTGCGGATCGATGTTGCCTTGGTAATGGTAGGTGCGCAGCTCGACCAGCAAGTATTCTTCCAGCACCTCCAGCAGGCTCATCTGGGTGTGCAGTCGCGCGTCGATCGCCGCCTGCCAACGTGTCAGTTTTTCCAGGGTCGCCTGTGCGGTCGACACTGGCGGGGAATCGACCGGCCCCGTGCGCTCCATGTTGCCTTGCCGTCCGGCAATGATGTCCATACACAATCCTCCCTGCTGTGTGGACCGGCACCTTATCCGCCCTGGGGCAGGCCCATGGCATACATATATATATCGAAACACCGCCCCGACGGCGCGAGACTCGCTTATCCACTTTGGCGGCGACCTGGCGTACACTGCGCGCCTTTGCAGCCCTGCGCTGCCCTCCTGTGGATTTTTCAAAGGTGCCCGCCATGCCTTGGCTGCAAGTACGCCTGGCCATCAGCCCGGAACAAGCCGAAACCTACGAAGACGCGTTTCTTGAAGTAGGCGCTGTATCGGTAACCTTCATGGACGCCGAAGACCAGCCGATCTTCGAGCCGGAGCTCAATACCACCCCGCTGTGGTCCCACACCCACCTGCTGGCCCTGTTCGAAGGCGGCACCGAGGCCGCCAGCGTGCTGGCCCATCTCGAGCTGCTGACCGGCAGCCCGCTGCCCGAGCATCACAGTGAAGTGATCGAGGATCAGGATTGGGAACGCAGCTGGATGGACAACTTCCAGCCGATGCGTTTCGGCCAGCGCCTGTGGATCGTCCCGAGCTGGCATGCCGCGCCAGAGCCGGACGCGGTCAACCTGCTGCTGGACCCGGGCCTGGCGTTCGGCACCGGCACCCACCCGACCACCGCGCTGTGCCTGGAATGGCTCGACAGCCAGGACCTGAAGGGCTGCAACGTACTGGACTTTGGCTGTGGCTCGGGGATCCTCGCGATTGCCGCCCTCCTGCTGGGCGCCCGGGAAGCGGTCGGCACCGACATCGACGTCCAGGCCCTGGAAGCCTCCCGCGACAACGCCGGGCGCAACAACATCGCCGAAGCCCTGTTCCCGCTGTATTTGCCCCAGGACTTGCCACAGGTCCAGGCCGACGTGCTGGTGGCCAACATCCTGGCCGGCCCGCTGGTAGCCCTGGCGCCGCAACTGTCGAGCCTGGTCAAGCCGGGCGGACGCCTGGCGCTGTCGGGCATCCTCGCCGAACAGGGCGAAGAAGTCGCCGCCGCTTATGCCGCGGACTTTGACCTGGACCCGATCGCCAATCGCGATGGCTGGGTGCGCATCACCGGACGTCGGCGCTAGAATGAGCGCCTGTATCCACCGGATTGCCGCATGACTGACAGCTTCGTCACCCAGTGCCCGCATTGCCACACCCGTTTTCGCGTCAGCCATGCTCAATTGAGCGTGGCCCGCGGGGTGGTTCGTTGCGGCTCGTGCCTGCAGGTATTCAATGCCGCACAACAGTTGCTGGAACAACGCACAGCCAGGCAAGCGGTGCCTGCCATCGCGCCACCCGCCAAGCCGGCCGCCGACGCCCCGCCCCGGGCGATCAGCCAGAAACAATGGAGCGCCGCCGAGCTGGACCTGGATGACCTGGACAAGGAACTGGCGCGCCTGGAGCGCCGCGACAATCGCGCCCCGGGCAATGCCGGCCGGCGCCGGGAAGACAACCTGAGCGCGCAACGCGATTCGCTCTCCAGCGAACAGCAAACCTGGCCCGACAGCCTGTACAGCGACACCTCGGGCGAGCACGTCGAAACCGTCCTCGATACCCCCTTCGAACCGTTCGAACCCCACGAACCGGCGCGACCACCCCGTACCGAGCCGTCCCTGTCCCTGGCCCTCGAACCACTGGAACCGGACGACGAACCGGTCGCCCCGCTCCACCTCGCGCCGGACGACGAGCCCGACGAACACCTCGAGCGCCTGTCCGCCACCGATGACCACGACCACGACGATGAGCCCGAGCGACCGCTGCCACTGCGCAAGTCACGGGAGCGCCAGGAGCCGGGGATACGCGCCGAGGCCCTCCAAGACCTGGACGACGACCCGCTGCAACTGGACTGGCGCAAACGCCGTTCGCCCTGGGGCCGCCGCCTGTTGTGGGCCCTGCTGATCCTGCTCGCCGCCGCGGCCCTCGGTGGCCAGTACATCGCCTACCATTTCGAAGAACTGGCCCGCCAGGACCAGTACCGGCCGTGGTTCCTGCAAATCTGTCCGACCATCGGTTGCGACGTACCGTCCAAGGTCGACATCGCCAAGATCAAAAGCAGCAACCTGGTGGTGCGCAGCCATCCGGAGTTCAGCGGTGCCTTGGTGGTGGACGCGATCATCTACAACCGTGCGCCCTTCTCCCAACCTTTTCCGTTGCTGGAACTGCGCTTCGCCGACCTCAACGGGCACCTGATCGCAAGCCGTCGCTTCAAGCCCGGGGAGTACCTGGGCGGCGATCTCGAGGGCCGCGGCGAAATGCCGCCGCAAACGCCCATCCACATCGCGCTGGATATCCTGGATCCGGGTCCCAAGGCGGTGAACTACAGCTTGAGCTTTCATTCCCCCGAATGAAACCGGCCAGGGTCGGCCCATTGACGGCAGCTTTCTGACTGACCCCGCCCAGACCAAACCGCTGGCGATAACAAAATAGCTGTTCAGATTTTATCCAATTCGATCTTTATCCAGTCATCGAGAGCGGGTATCATGCCAACCCTTTTTCGAAGTCTCATGATCCGGCCCCACTTCAGGGAAGTCCTATGTCGGCGGTACGCATCGGCCCATATACATTGCAGAACGGCCTGGTTCTCGCCCCTATGGCGGGCGTCACCGACCAGCCCTTTCGTCAGTTGTGCAAACGCTTGGGCGCAGGACTGGTGGTGTCGGAAATGGTCACCAGCGACATGAGTTTGTGGAACACCCGCAAATCGCGTCTGCGCATGATCCACGAAGGCGATCCCGAGCCACGCTCGGTACAGATCGCCGGTGGCGACGCACAGATGCTGGCGGAGGCGGCCCGGGCGAACGTCGAGTTGGGGGCGCAGATCATCGACATCAATATGGGTTGCCCTGCGAAAAAGGTCTGCAACAAGGCCGCAGGCTCGGCACTGTTGAAAGATGAAGCGCTGGTCACCGAGATCCTGCAGGCCGTAGTGGCCGCGGTCGATGTGCCGGTGACCCTGAAGATCCGCACCGGGTGGGACCGGGAGAACAAGAATGGCCTGGTGGTGGCGAAGATCGCCGAACAGGCGGGCATCACGGCGTTGGCGGTCCATGGCCGCACCCGTGCCGACCTGTACACCGGCGAAGCCGAGTACGACACCATCGCCGCGATCAAGCAGGCGGTGTCGATTCCGGTCTTTGCCAACGGCGACATCGATTCGCCCGAGAAGGCCCGGTACGTGCTGGACGCGACCGGTGCCGATGGCCTGTTGATCGGCCGGGCCGCCCAGGGGCGGCCATGGATTTTTCGTGAGATCGAACATTACCTGCGCACTGGCGAAAAGCTGGCGCCGCCGCAGTTGTCCGAGGTGGAACGTATTCTGCTAGAGCATCTGGCCGCGCTACATGCCTTCTACGGAGAAGTCATGGGCGTACGCATCGCTCGCAAGCATGTGGGCTGGTATCTCGCAACCCTGCCGGGCGCCAGGGAGTTTCGCGCCCGTTTCAATCGTTTGGATGGTACGCAAGCACAATGCGCCGACGTTCAGGCGTTCTTCGCTGAGCGTTACAAGAGCCTGACAGGGGACGAAGGGGTGGCCGCATGACGATGATGACCGAGACTTTAGTGAGTGGAACAGCACCCGTGAGCGACAACGTGAATTTGAAACAGCACCTCAATACGCCCAGCGAAGAAGGTCAGACCCTTCGCGGGAGTGTCGAGAAGGCGCTGCACAATTATTTCGCCCACCTTGAGGGCGCTGCCGTCACGGATGTGTACAACCTGGTGCTTTCCGAAGTCGAGGCACCGCTGCTCGAAAGCGTGATGAACTACGTCAAGGGCAACCAGACCAAGGCCAGTGAGCTGCTGGGCCTGAACCGCGGCACCCTGCGCAAGAAACTCAAGCAGTACGATCTGCTGTAAGCATTCAATCAAACCAGAAAGGCGCCCGCATAAAAAACGGTCGCCTTTTTTGCTGACTTCCCTTGCTTTTGATGGAAATTGAAATGACCGACCAGACCACCCGCCTGCCGATCCGCCGCGCCTTGATCAGCGTTTCCGACAAGACCGGGATCCTCGAATTCGCCCGCGAGCTGCAACAGCTGGGCGTCGAGATTCTCTCCACCGGCGGGACCTTCAAGCTGCTGCAGGACAATGGCGTCGCCGCAGTGGAAGTCGCGGACTACACCGGTTTTGCGGAAATGATGGACGGTCGGGTCAAGACCCTGCACCCGAAAATCCACGGCGGGATCCTGGGCCGTCGCGGCATCGACGACGCCATCATGAACGAACACGGCATCAAGCCGATCGACCTGGTGGCCGTCAACCTCTACCCGTTCGAAGCCACCATCAACAAGCCTGGCTGCGACCTGCCGACCGCCATCGAGAACATCGACATCGGCGGCCCGACCATGGTCCGCTCGGCGGCCAAGAACCATAAAGACGTGGCCATCGTGGTCAACGCCAGCGACTACGCCAGCGTGCTGGAGAACCTCAAGGCCGGTGGCCTGACCTACGCCCAGCGTTTCGACCTGATGCTCAAGGCCTTCGAACACACCGCCGCCTACGACGGCATGATCGCCAACTACATGGGCACCGTGAACCAGGCGGCTGAAACCCTGTCGACCGAAGGCCGCAGCGAATTCCCGCGCACCTTCAACACCCAGTTCGTCAAGGCCCAGGAAATGCGCTACGGCGAGAACCCGCACCAGAGCGCGGCGTTCTACGTGGAAGCCAAGCCTGCCGAAGTCGGCATTGCCACCGCCACCCAACTGCAAGGCAAGGAACTGTCGTTCAACAACGTGGCCGACACCGACGCCGCGCTGGAGTGCGTGAAGAGCTTCGTCAAGCCAGCCTGCGTGATCGTCAAGCACGCCAACCCGTGCGGCGTGGCCGTGAGCCCGGACGCCGAGGGCGGCATCCGCCAGGCCTACGAACTGGCCTACGCCACCGACACCGAGTCGGCCTTCGGCGGCATCATCGCCTTCAACCGTGAACTGGACGCCGAGACCGCCAAGGCCATCGTCGAGCGCCAGTTCGTCGAAGTGATCATCGCCCCTTCCGTCAGTGAAGAAGCCCGCGCCATCGTTGCCGCCAAGGCCAACGTGCGCCTGCTGGCCTGCGGCCAATGGTCGGCCGATCGCGCGCCGGCCTGGGACTACAAGCGTGTCAATGGCGGCCTGCTGGTCCAGAGCCGTGACATCGGCATGATCGGCAGCGAAGACCTGAAAGTGGTGACCCGGCGCCCCCCGAGCGAGCAGGAAATCAACGACCTGATCTTCGCTTGGAAAGTCGCCAAGTACGTCAAGTCCAATGCCATCGTCTATGCCAAGAACCGCCAGACCATCGGTGTCGGTGCCGGCCAGATGAGCCGCGTGAACTCGGCCCGCATCGCCGCCATCAAGGCTGAACACGCCGGCTTGCAGGTACAGGGCGCAGTCATGGCCTCCGATGCGTTCTTCCCGTTCCGCGACGGCATCGACAACGCGGCCAAGGTCGGCATCACCGCCGTGATCCAGCCGGGTGGCTCGATGCGTGACAACGAAGTGATTGCGGCTGCTGATGAAGCAGGGATTGCGATGGTGTTCACCGGCATGCGCCACTTCCGCCACTAATTTGCTTGATCGTACCCACGCTCTGCGTGGGCACGCAGCCCGGGACGCAGAGCGTCCGTAGAGGCATTCCCACGCAGAGCGTGGGAACGATCAGCCCCAAATCAGCGTCATCCGAGGTTTTTGAAATGAATGTTTTGATCATTGGCAGCGGTGGCCGCGAACACGCCCTGGCCTGGAAAGTGGCCCAGGATCCCCGTGTGCAGAAGGTTTTCGTGGCGCCGGGCAATGCCGGCACCGCCATCGAAGCCAAGTGCGAAAACGTCGCCATCGACGTGCTGGCCCTGAAGCAACTGGCCGACTTCGCCGAGAAGAACGTCTCGCTGACCATCGTCGGCCCGGAAGTGCCGCTGGTCGCCGGCGTGGTCGACCTGTTCCGCTCCCGTGGCCTGGACTGCTTCGGCCCGACCGCTGGCGCCGCGCAGCTGGAAGGCTCGAAAGCGTTCACCAAGGATTTCCTGGCGCGCCACAAGATCCCGACCGCCGACTACCAGAACTTCACCGAAATCGAACCGGCCCTGGCGTACCTGCGCGAGAAAGGCGCACCGATCGTGATCAAGGCCGACGGCCTGGCCGCCGGCAAGGGCGTGATCGTTGCCATGACCCTGGCCGAAGCCGAAGATGCCGTGCGCGACATGCTCGCTGGCAATGCCTTCGGTGACGCCGGTTCCCGCGTGGTGATCGAAGAGTTCCTCGACGGCGAGGAAGCCAGCTTCATCGTCATGGTCGATGGCAAGAACGTACTGCCGATGGCCACCAGCCAGGACCACAAGCGTGTCGGCGATGGCGACAGCGGCCCGAATACCGGCGGCATGGGCGCCTACTCCCCTGCCCCGGTGGTGACCGCCCAGGTGCACCAGCGCGTCATGGACCAGGTGATCTGGCCGACCGTGCGCGGCATGGCCGAGGAAGGCAACGTCTACACCGGCTTCCTCTACGCGGGCCTGATGATCGACAAGGCTGGTAACCCAAAAGTCATCGAATTCAACTGCCGTTTCGGCGATCCTGAGACCCAGCCGGTCATGCTGCGCTTGCAATCGAGCCTGGTCCTGCTGGTCGAGGCCGCACTGGCACAGGCCCTGGACAAGGTCGAAGCCCAATGGGATCCGCGCCCAAGCGTCGGTGTCGTATTGGCGGCCGGCGGTTACCCGGGCGACTACGCCAAAGGTAGCGCAATCCGGGGCCTGGACGCCGCGGCCCGGCTGGAAGGCAAAGTCTTCCATGCAGGCACGGCATTGAAGGATGGGCAAGTGGTCACCGCCGGCGGTCGTGTGCTTTGCGCCACCGCCCTGGGCGCCAGTGTCGACGACGCTCAGCAGCAGGCCTACAAGCTTGCCGCCGAGATCGACTGGGAAGGTTGTTTCTACCGCAAGGACATTGGCTACCGCGCCATTGCCCGTGAGCGTGGCGAAAATCTGGAATAACCCGGCCATTCAGCCAGGCAGGGGTCTGCGGCCCTTGCCTGACTGTTCCGGCGCCGCGCATAGTTATAATCTGGCATCAACCTACGAAGGGATTTCGCCGTGCGCTGGCTCAGGATTGCCATAGGCTTTACCGTCACCCTGCTGACGCTGCTCTGCATGCTCCCGGCCCAGGCCGCGCCAGGCAGTGGCTGGGCGGTATTGCTCGACGAACAGGGCGACCTGACGCTGAGCGACATCCGCTCCGCTCGGTACACCAACCAATTCAGCCCCATCGACCTGGACCGCCTCAGGGCCGCCGAGCCCGGCGGAGCATTGTGGCTGCGCTTCCGCCTGGCCCCGGACAGGCATGAACAAATCCTGCGCATCTTCGCCCCCGACCTGTCACGCCTGAACCTCTATGTGCTGGACGGCGACGCCCTGGTCGAGCAACAGGTCGGCGGCAATGCCACGCCGCATACGGAACCGGCGGTGCCCAGCAGCGAACTCATGTTGCCACTGCCGCGCAGCGACAAATCATTGGACGTTTACCTGCGACTGGCCTCGCGTCACGAACTGCGCCCCTACATCACGTTGCAATCGGCCGTCGTGGCGGCGGCCGATCAGAACCAGACGCTGATCTATGGGCTGCTGTTCGGCTGCATCGCCATGCTGATCCTGCACAACCTCACTCGCTACGCTTACACCCGTTCCCGCAGTTGCCTGTGGCTGGCCGCCTGTGAAGGGCTGCTGATGCTCAGCCTGGCGCTGTTGCTGAACCTGGCCGGGCCCTGGCTGCCCGACTGGCCGGCGGTGCAGACGCCCGGCGCTTACCTGGCGTTGCTGCTGACGGCGCCCTGCGGCCTGATGTTCGCCTATCGCTTCTTCGCGCCCCTGGGGCCGCACCCGTTGAACCGGTTGCTGCTGGGGGACATTGTGTTCGTCATGCTGTGCAGCCTGCTGCTGTTGTTCGTCAACACGCTGCCACTCAATATCATGACCTATGCCCTGGTGGCCCTCGCAGGCCTGAGCATGCTGTTCGTCAGCGCCTGGCACTGGCAAAAGGGCTACCGCCCGGCCCGGCTGTTCGTCGCGGCCATGGTCGTCTTCAACCTGGGCACGCTGATCATTCTTCCGGCCCTGCAAGGGCTCACGGAAGTCCCCCCCCAAGGCTTGATCATCACCCTGCTGATCTTCATCTGCATCAGCGGCCTGTTGATGAGTGTCGCCCTGGGCGAGCGCCAGCGCTCGATCAACGAAAGCCGCTTCAGCATCAGCCGCGACCTGGCGGCGAGCAATGCCGAGATCAATGCCAAGGCCGAGTTCCTGGCCAAGATCAGCCATGAGATCCGCACCCCGATGAACGGCGTGCTGGGCATGACCGAGCTGCTGCTGGGCACGCCACTGTCGGTCAAGCAACGCGACTACGTGCAAACGATCCACAGCGCCGGCAATGAACTGCTGACCCTGATCAACGAGATCCTCGACATTTCCCGGCTCGAATCCGGGCAGATCGAACTGGACGATGTGCAGTTCGACCTCAATGCGCTGATCGAGGACTGCCTGAGCATCTTCCGCGCCAAGGCCGAACAGCAGAACGTCGAGCTGATCAGCTTCATCCAGCCCCAGGTGCCGCGGGTGATCAGCGGCGACCCGACGCGGTTGCGCCAGGCGCTGCTGAGCCTGCTGGAAAACGCCCTGAAGAAGACCGACGAGGGCGAAGTGCTGATCGTCGTCGCCCTGGACGAGCGCAGCCATCAGCCGCGCCTGCGCATCGCCGTGCAGGACAGCGGGACGCCGATGGACGCTGAAGAGCGCGACACGCTGATGCACGCCGAGCTGCACAGCAAGAACTTCCTTTCCGCCACGCGCCTGGGGGGCAACCTGGGGCTGGTTATCGCCCGCCAGCTGATCATGCTGATGCACGGGGAGTTCGGCATCAAGAGCGGCAGCAACCAGGGCAGTACCTTGTGGCTGACCTTGCCCTTGGACCCGGATCGCCTCGAACACCCGACCTCCGACCTCGATGGCCCGCTGCAAGGGGCACGGGTGTTGATCGTCGACGACAACGACACCTGCCGCAAGGTGCTGGTACAGCAGTGCAGCGCCTGGGGCCTGAACGTCAGCGCGGTGCCCTCGGGCAAGGAAGCCCTGGCGCTGCTGCGCACCAAGGCACACCTGCGGGATTATTTCGACGTGGTGCTGCTGGACCAGAACATGCCGGGCATGACCGGCATGCAATTGGCGGCCAAGATCAAGGAAGACCCGAGCCTGAACCATGACATCCTGTTGATCATGCTCACCGGTATCAGCAATGCGCCGAGCAAGATCGTGGCGCGCAACAGCGGGGTCAAGCGCATCCTCGCCAAACCGGTGGCCGGCTATACCCTCAAGACCACCCTGGCGGACGAGCTGAACCAGCGCAACCGGGGCCAGGCTACGAACGTGCAGGTGAACGCCAGTCCTCCCCCCCCGGTGAAGGTGCCGAGCGATTTCCGCATCCTGGTGGCCGAGGACAACAGCATTTCCACCAAGGTCATCCGTGGCATGCTCGGCAAGCTCAACCTGCAACCCGACACCGCCAGCAACGGCGAGGAAGCCCTCAAGGCCATGAAGGAGCAGCGCTACGACCTGGTCCTGATGGACTGCGAAATGCCGATCCTCGACGGGTTTTCCGCCACCCAGCAACTGCGTGCCTGGGAAATGGGTAACCAGCGCACCCGCACGCCAGTGGTGGCGCTCACCGCGCACATCCTGGCCGAGCACAAGGAACGCGCCCGCCAGGCAGGAATGGACGGGCACATGGCCAAGCCGGTGGAACTGTCGCAACTGCGCGAGCTGATCGAACACTGGGTGGCCCAGCGCGACCAGCAGAACAAGGCCGTGCATACGCCCTGAACCCGCGAGAGCATTCAGCGACTACCCGTAGCGTCGTTCAGATTTCCAGCTCATGCAGGTGACGAGTCGTTTCGGCGATCACCGCGGCCGCGACTTTTTGCCTGAACGTTGCGTAATGCAGCGTACTGAATGTCACGACGGCCATTTCCTCCACGCTGCTTTCCACCACTTCCTCCATTGGCCAGAACAGAAATCCCGAGACCGTCCTGCGGGTGCGGAACTGCTTGTGATACAACGCGATTTCGACTTTCCCGCGGGATTTGGCCACGCAGGGGATCACCTGGAAGAGTCCCGTATTGCGCTGTAGGCTCGTTCGTTCAAACAGCTCGAGCGCAGCAGGGCTTCGTCCAAGCGTTGCTATCGCCTGGCTGGCCTGCCGCGAATAGCCTGCGCCAAAGGAACGGGCGATCTGCTGCGAAACGCTATCGGCCATCAATCCTTGCCCGGCCTGCCCCGCACTGACAGGACGCGCCGAGTCCCACCCCAGGTACCTGAGCTTGTTCTTGTAATAGTCGAACCAGTTACCGACCAGACCGTCCTTGTACGCCGAACGGGTTGCCAACTGCGCGTACAAGTTGCTCAGGTAGATATCCTCGCGATCTTGGAGGGACAAACCCTCGTCGAAGGACACGATACTCCCGCCCACCACCGCTGCCCTCGATGCCTCATCCAGGCGCAACCGCTGCCCGTCGGCCGATCGAAACCCTTGATCCGTCATAACGCCCCCGCTTCCGGTTGCGCTTGCTCGACCGCATCGGAAATATCGATGATGTTCCTGGCGGCCTTATCCCCCAGCTTGTGGACAATCGCATCACGGAAGGGCGCATAGAGCGCCTGGGACAAATTCGCCTTGAAGCAACGCAATTGAATATTGCCCACCACAGGATCGGTGGAGAAGAGTTGCCCAAGAGGGTTGGACGTCACGTGCTCGGGCTCGAACTCCAGGCAGACGCTACTCAACACAGGCCCCTGTTGGGCCAGGATGACTTGCAGCCTGATTCTGTCGGGTGCTTTATGGGGCGCCTCGGACGAATCCGGGCTTTTCGGACGATGGGCATGTTCACGCAGCAATTCAATTGCGGGCAACGTGCTGGACAACTGGGCGACGCGCTTCAATACATCAGTTACCTGCGCAATCAAAGTTCGCTCAACATATTCTCCCAGCCGCTCTTCGACACATTCCATCAGGTTGGTTTTCGATGAGGCAGCGAGTGTAAAGTTGTCCCAACTCACGGCCTTTTGCATCCAGCCATTATTCAGTACTTCCCGGTACGCTGAGTACCAGTCACTGGACCGGGCAAGAGCGGGGTATTTTTTACTGGCTACCAGCTGGGCAAACAATATCGAATTCAATACATCGAGCCGGTCCTGCCCAATCAGGTCAGTGGGCAGCAGGACAACAGCACCGGCATTAATAAAAACCGAACAATGATCTTTCATGACAACTACCTTATTCCATTAACGGATGGCGACTACCTCGGTAGTCGCCAGGAGATTAATCAATCAGATCTCGTACTCGTCGATTTTTTGTTTCGCGCGTTCACCCAGTTTTGCAACAATCATCTCTCGAGTTGCATTGATAATTGTCGGCACCATGGTCATATGACATTCACCGCGATACAGGTCTACCGAACTGCTATCCCAATCCACGAACAGGACCTTGGTCTGGTTCGTCCGCTTGAGGAAACGCACGGCGCCTAATGCCATGAGTATTTCACCGTGCGGGGTTTCGTGACAGCTCGCCACACCAAAGCCACCGGTGCCGGACTCCTGGATATTCTGGTCAAAGAGCCGCAGCGACTTGTCATTGGTTTGCAATGCGGCGATCGCATCACCGGCCACTTTAAGCATCAGCAACGAAGTCGGACCAGGAACGGCAGCCGCCGCCACCGCCGAACCGAGGATTTTCAACACCAGTTGATCCATCTTGAAACTCTTGCCGGACGCGGCAACCTTATCGTGGTAATGCCGCAGAATGGTCCAGCCACAACTCTGCATGACGTCAAGGAAGGTTTTATACCATTCCTCGCCTTCGTCATCCCGTGGATACTTCTTACTGGCAACCAGCGATGCAAATAGATAGGAATGCTGGATATCCGCTTGATTTTGCGCCGTCATACCTGAAACGAACGACATGATAGCGTCTCCGACAATCGAAGCGCGGTCCGGCTTTTCGATTTCGTTGTCAAACCCTGCCGCTTTATATCTGGCAATCCGAGGGGAAACAATTACATCGTCCGGCGATATATCGTAGGCATTCAGGCGTTCCAGGCGGTCCGCCAAAGTGATAACCGAATCAAATTTAGCATTCATTGAATATGTCCCTTATTTAATTAAAGCCCTCCATGGGCCCGAGCGCCATACTTACCTATCCACCTTAAGGGTAACAAGCACAGAACTGTAACCGCACTTAATCCCAAGACAACAACCAACAACTAACAGAAAAAACAAACCAAGATTTCACTACATTAAAACCCTCAAGCCCACGGCCAGCCGACAGACATCCCGACGCCTGATAGACTCCACGCCAAACTCATTCGTCGCGAGCCTCGACCATGCTCCATGTGTTGTTCAGCGTTTACCTGAAGATGCTGGTGCTCTACAGCCCCTTCTTCGTCCTGTCCTGCTTCATCGGCCTGACGCGCGGCTATTCCCGCAAGGAACAACGCCGCCTGGCTTGGAAAGTCGCGACGGCGACGCTGATCTCCAGCGTGTTGCTGTATTTGTTCGGACGAGTGATTTTCAGCGTGTTCGGCATCACCGTGGATGCGTTCCGGATCGGCGCCGGCAGCGTGCTGTTCATTTCGGCCCTGGGCATGGCCCAGGGCAAGTCGGCCGTGCAGACCGACAACGTGCAACAGGACGTGACCATCGTCCCGCTGACCATTCCGTTGACCGTCGGCCCCGGCACCATCGGCGCCCTGCTGGTGATGGGCGTGAGCCAGCCGCACTGGGACGATAAACTCATGGCCATCATCAGCATCGCCCTGGCGAGCTTCACCGTCGGCGTCGTGCTCTACCTGTCCAGCCGCATCGAACGGATCCTCGGCGACCAGGGCCTGCAGATCGTCAGTCGCCTGATGGGGCTGTTTGTCTGCGCCTTGGCGGCGCAGATCATTTTTACCGGGGTGAAGGGCTACCTGGTGCCGTAAAAACCGGACGGTTCATTCTGCGACCGGCGCTGTCGCCAGCAGCGCCTTCAGGGTTGCACTGCCAGTCGCCCCCAGGTCCCTTAACCGCGCCACGAACGTCGACACCGGGCGAGATTGCGCGGCGTTGAAGCCCAGGCATATTTCACCGCGCAAGGCCGGATCGGCAGAACACACGTCACGCAAGATCAGGCAGCGTTCACTGTCCGGATCGACAATGACCAGGTGCGCCTGGACGATCTCGAACACGAGTTTTCCAGGCTCATCGAATGCCCAGATCAACGTGCTGGCCGTGACGGGTGTTTCACCCAAGGCATGGCGACAGTCGACGATGACCGACTCCAGCTTCAGCCATACCGGCTTCGTCAAATGACAAGTCACCGCGCCCTGGCCCATACGCAGGATCAACCGGTTGACCTCATCGGGAATCAGCGGCAAAAGATCGCGACCGACCTTCTCCCCTTCGACCACCAGCACCTGGGCGTTACGCTGGACGTAATCGAACGGCCCGATGCTGCGCTTGTCCGGATAGATCAGCACCCGCCCATCCTGGTGCGCGTGCAGCAGCACATTCACCGGTGCTTGAGTGCCCAGCAGGGTGAAGTCCCTGGGCAGGTTCTTGCCAGTGACCCGCAGCAGTCGGGCACTTTGCACGTCATACCATTGCAGGCTTCCAGGCTCGGACTCCACCGAGACGAACTCGGCATGCTGCGCCACGTCCAGCAATCGCTGCAGGGCTTCGACCAGGTGTTCCCCCTGGGCCCTCACCCAGGCGTGGTTGACCCCGGTGATGGTCGCCGCCTCCTGATGACGCAGCGCCAGCGACACACCGTCCACGCTGGTCCCGCGCAATCCGCTGCCTTCGGGCGTGACGTCGGCGAACCGCCAGCCGGTCCACTCGCGTCGATAAGCCGGCAGGCTGGCGCCCGGCAGCAGTTGCGAGCCGGCGCCGAATGCTTGATCGAGCTGCTGCGGGTCGAAGAATGCCTGGCTCACGACTTCACCGCTCGACCGGTCGAACAGCCAGGCCGACTGATTATCCGGCGTCACGCCGAGCAAGCGCACTTCTTTGTCGAGTCCCGGATCGCACAACAACAATCGGTGCGTCACGTACCAGGCACACAGGTTGCCGTCGCCCGCGGTATTGCGCAGGCCGGCAATGGCGAAATCCTTGTCCGGGTAGCGCTTGGCCAATGGCTCCAGCGCCTGCCACCAGCGGGCACGGCCCTTGAGCCAGTGCTCGCTCACACCGGCAAACTGCAACGCGCCTTGCGCGGCCAGGTTGAAAAACAGTCCATTGTCATCGAGCGCCACGTAGCCCCCTTCGACAGCCAGGATCTGCTTGAGTCCGTCGGGCTGCACCCAACGGTGCGTCCATTGCGCCTTGCCATCCTTCAGGCTGAGTTGCAGCCGGCAGAGCGTTTGGTTGGGGGTGACTCGCTGGTAGACGAAGAACACATCGCTGTCATCGGCCATCGGCAAGAGCATCAGGCCGTCCAGGTGCTTGATCGAATCGTCCCAGCCACGGGCATGATGCTTGGCCGGTTGTGCAAGGATCAGCTGTCGATCACTGCCGCGTACCCACGCCATGTCTCGAACGTCGGGCGCAATCGCCCAGCAGATCGAAACATACGGCGCCGGCTGCCAATCGACGGTGACAAGCCCATCGCTCGAAGGCCCGGAGGCCAGCCGCAGGAAGTTGCCGAGCAAGGACGACCATTCGGCCAGGGTATCGTTGGCGAGCAGCAGCGCTTGCAGCTGCGGCACCGTGTCGTAGGTGACGGAACTCAACAGCAGTTGCCCGTCATGAATCAGGTAGCGGTATTGCCGGACGGTTTTCTTATCGACAACGTATTCCTGCACCACATGAATCACGCCCTGGGCATCGGCCTCGACGCTGCGAATGGTGCTTTGACCGTCCTGGATAAGTAACAGGTAACGGCGTTTGAGCAGGCCCGTGGCGCAATCCGTTTGCCAGATCTGCAATTGCTCGGGGTCATGGAAATACGCGGAGCCCTCCAGGACCACCGACAACTGCGGCTCGCCGAGCACTTCCAGGTCGTCGCGGATGTAGAGGAAACGGTCTTCGTGGGCGTCATACCAGGCGGTGGTGTAGCGCGGTTGTCGGGGATCCTCGAACGGGATCAGGAAACGCTGGACCAGCGTATATGGCAGTGCCAATCGGTGCTCCCGCGCCAGGCCCTTGTAGTGGTCAAGCAGCGCCTGCTCGTCGAGCCCCTCGGGCGCCGTCTGCTCGACCAGGTCCAGCTGCTGTTTACCCTGGGTAACGCTGAACAACTGATCGGCCGTGCGGATCAGCACTTCCTGGCGACCGACCCGGGTCACATGGACGGTGCCGATGTACAGGTCGCCGGAAGGTTCGACCCGGATGTCACTGTCCTTGGCCCAAGTCGCCTGCAATACCCAGCGGCAATACGTCTGGTTCGGTGCGATCAACCTGATGTCGGCCCCGGGGTTGAGCGTCACGGTACAGCGCCCGCCCGCGCCCCTGAGCCAATAGGCCAACTTTCCTCGCCAGGCATCCGGCAGGACAGGAACCACCAGTGTTCGCTCCAGCGCATCCAGATTCACCCGGATAACCGTCTCGCCATACACCGGGTTCAGGCGATTGAGGATGTAGTCGGAAGGAAACGAATAGAACGAGAACAGAAACAGCCAGGTGCCGTCCGCTTGCTTTTTTTCCAGGCGCCGGGCCGTGTCGAAGCCGCGGTCATGGCGCCAACGGGCGAAGGGCAGCGCCTTGTATTCATAACCGTATGTGGTGTGTGGCGTGCAGGGCAGCACGATGGGTTGCCCGGCGGGAGGTGCGAACCCGACCTGCCCGGGCAGCCCCAGCTCCCGGCGAATGTCGATGGCTCGCGCGTTATCGGGATCGAAGCCCGGCACACCAAAATGATCACGCAGCGGATACAGCTTCGGGCTGTCGAGCAGCACCGTTCCCTCGTTCAGATCGATGCTTTTGACCAGCAGTGACGGCCGTGCCACCCACGCGGCCAGCGTGTGGTCGTAGTGGTAGCCGTCGCCCCGGTAGGCCTGCTCCAGGTCGTCGAAAAACTGACCGACTTGCCGTGCCTCGCGGGCGATGGTGGCAAACCCCTGGGCCAGAGCGGCGACGCCGACGGCCAATCCGCCGAGAATCACCCCCGCACCGCCGAGTACCGCCGCCGCGGTCGACGCCCCGGCCAACCCCGCCCCGACACCGCCCGCCGTCAAGGCCAGGCTGGCAGAGTCGAAGGTCAGCTGGGTGCCGAATTGCGCGGTCTCGACGCCGGTTTGCGCGGTCTTCAACTGATAGATATCGAAGCCGACATTGGCCAGCCCCAACACCGCGCCAACGCCCTCGTTGGCCGCATGCCCCAGCGCTTGGCCGACAATCGGCGCGCATGTACGGGCGATGAGCCGCTCTTCCGCCAGCGCGGTGCGCGCCAATTGCACCAGGCCCGCCACATCCACGACATTGCCGTGCACCAGCTGCGCATAATTGACGTACGCGTGCAGGCGCACGGCGGTGGTCAACGTTCGGTCATCCCCTTCCCGACCACGCAAGGCATTCATCAAGGCCTGGATGGTGAAACCGGCGTTGAGGGTATGGACACTGGCGGCCTCGGTCGGGTCCAGGACGTTACCCGTCTGCGCGGGTTTGCGCGCCAGGGTCGAAAACTGTTCCGACAGCCAGTTCTTGATCCGCAACAGGCGCTGATCGTCGCTGAGCACCTGAACCGACTGTTGCGGTCGCGCGGGATCGATCAGGCTCACCCGGTACTTGCCCTCGGGGGTGATTTCCAGCGTTTCGAACAAGGGCACCAGCGGCGTCGCCGAGTCATGCAAATCCTGCAAACCGACCGTTGCCTGGGCGATCTGCTGGCCCCACCAATGGCTGTCCAGTTCCAGCAAACTGCTGCCCAGGTGCGAGTTGTCCGCCAGGGACCTGCCGTGGGCGTTGTTCAGGCGCTGGCGAATCGCAAGCGCCGATTTTCCGGGCAACGGATCGGGCTTGAGCAGGTGTTCCACGGTGAAGCCGTCAGCCAGTTCCAGGGCGGCGATTTTTTTGCTGTGCAGGTCGATCAGATCGAATTCCGGTCGCGCGTCGGGGCCATAGGCGGCGTAATAGCGGGCCATGCCCTCTGTTCGGAAAAACGTCTCCAGTGCCCGTTGCAGCCCTTCCGGCTGGTCGAACTTGCACAGGCCGAAGTTGGGGTCGAAAAAATGGTAGGTGATACGTTCTCCATTGACGGTCTTGGCCACCAGCATCGAATGGTTGTCAGAGTTGAGCATCAGCGTACGGGGCCCGGTGTGCTTCTCGAGCCGGGCCCTGACCTGATCCAGGTTCGCCTGTCCCAGACGCGTCCCGACCTCCGTCATCGGTACGTCCCGCAGCGCCTCCAATGTCTGCACAAAGGCCTGGGAATCGGCTTGCCCGGGTTCGAGCACCGCGAGGAAGAAACGCTCGCGCAAGTGCCTGGAGGACGCATCGCCCTGGGCAAGCGCCGCACTCATCACCAACGCCAAGGGATAGCAGCGTCCGCCAATCGCCTCGCCATCGCCGTTGAGCAGCAAATCCTGGGGGACCATTTGCACACCGTTGCTGCCGAATCCGTCCAGCACCTGCGCGGAGCGTTCGACGACCTGGAGACGGTGTTCCAGGGTCGCCACTTTCTGGATCCGCGCGACATGGCGGCCCCACTGGAACAGCGTCCGCGCCTGTTTCAAAGCGGTTTTCTTCAATTCCAGCGCGCTGTCGGACGGCAGCGATGCATCCGCCGGATCGCTCACTAGGCCGTTCATGAACCCTGCCGCCCTGCGCTTGAACAATTGCCGCTCGATGACCGCGTAACGGCCGGCCACCGCCTGTTCGGCGACGCTGTTGGCCAGGTTCTCAAGTTCACTGGTGAAGGCGTCGAAGCGCGGGTTATCCAAGCTGTCCAAACCGAGCAACACACCCAGTGACAGCCTTTGCACAGGGCTGACCTCAATGACCCGTCGGGCGCCGCTGGCGATCTCGCCCAGCACGTCGTCGATCCTCAAGCTTTGCATCTTTGCATCGCTCAGGAACACCGGAACCAGCGTATCGGGCGCCTGGCGCCGGATACGCTGGCGATCATCGAAACTCAGCGGCAGCGGCTTCTCGAAACGGATTTCACCGTCATGCCCCTGGCTCATCGCCTCGATGAACGGCTCGCCGAGTCCCTCGACCAAGCGCTCCAGGACATCGGTCAGCAGCACGGCTCGGCCTTCGATCAGCGGCCAGCCCTGTTGGAATTCAACGGTCGAATGCTTGAGCAACTGCGTGATGTCGCCGCTGTAGCGCGTACGGTACTGACCTTCACGCCAACGTGCCTGCTCGTTGGCCAGCCATTTTTCCGGTTGGCTGCCATGTTCTTTCCAGGAGTGATCCTGCTCCTCTTCGGTGGCGCCGTTAACCGTCAGGTGGGGGGCAATGCCCGCCTCCTCGCGCAGGGTCTTGGCGACTGCCACACTCAAGTGCGCGTTCGCGTAGTCGGCCATGCCGTCGCGCATGGCGCCGGGGCCCGTCAGATGGATGGTGCCTTCACTCTCGAAGCGGATGCCGTCGCCAAAGTGGGTGGCTACGCCCGATATCCGCGCGATCGCCCTGAGCACCTCGCCCATCGGCAGGCGGCTCAGCGATCCATGTTTTTTTTCGAAGACTTCTTCCACCAGCACCAACATGCCGGCAACGTCGCTCAATGCAACATTGCGCTGGGCGGCCAGTTGGACCGATGCTTCAATCAACTCGTAGTTGGAGCGCTGACGGTCGATCACGCTCTTGAGAATCTCAGCCCCCGGATGAGCCATCAGAAAGGCATTGGTTAACGACAGCTCCACGCTCAAGGCCCGCAGCGCGAAAGGTCGGGCCAGCCACTGCGCCGGCAGTTTGAAGACCTCGCTCAAGCTTGGCCGGCTCCGCGCGAACGCTTCCAGTGCCGGCAGATGCTCGGCAGGAATATGCCCACGATAACGGGAGGAGGCCTGGCGACCCGGCAGCCATTCGGGGTTCTCGTTCAGCAGCAATTGCAGGGTGCCCAGACGGGCATCATAGTCAAAACCGCTGATGTCGACGTCGCCCAGGGTGGCTGATAACGGTGGAAGGTAGTCGATATCGGTATACCCGCCACCTTCGGTGAACAGGACTTCCATGCGCACCACATCCGCAGCCGCCGCCATATTGCCAAGCAAGCGCATCTCCCGGTCATAGACCTCCTGCAACTGCAGCGAAACCGCGCCGGCGGCAAGGTCGCGCAACTCGAAGCCTTCCATGTCCAGGACACTGCGCCGGTTGCGTTCCAACTGTTGGCGCAGCACTTGCGCATCCTGACCGTAGGCGCGGGTCAGTAAATCGATCCGGGCCTCATCGGCTGAACCGCCATTCACCACAGCGGCATTGATATGGGCCTGCATCTGTTGTTTCAGAACAAGGGCATGTTCGTTGTACAGGGCCCCCAACTCGACTTCAGTAATACGCTCATCCACGTCGTGTAGAAAAACATTGGCCTTGGCGGCCTCGACAATAAGCTTATTGGTTTGCCAGGCCAGCAGTGCATCGCTGTCATACCAAAGATTCAGGGTATAACCTTGTCGGCCCAACACCTGTCGCCATATATTGAGGTAATCGCGCTGAATGTCGCCAAGGCCGCCGCCGAGCCAGACGAAGTGCAACGTCTTGGGCAATTCCGTGGGCAACTTTTTCATCTGCTCGGCACTGAACAGGAGGCGCGCTTCGTGCTGTTCGACTTTGTCGTATATCTGCGGCAGGTCAATCCCGGCACCGGCGGGGCTGGAGATATGTGCATCCTGACTGCGCTTGACCCTGCGCTGGCCCAGCAGTTTGGCGAGCTTCTGCTTCAAGAGCCCCAAAGGTTCGAGCAACCGGTGCGAATCCGGCATGCCGATACAGGCAAAGTAATAACGGATGACCGCCTCGTAGTGCTCAGTGTTCTTGTAGGGCAACAGTGCCCGTTCGAGATCGGCCAGTTTGAAAAGGCTGATGAAGCCGAGCGCACTGTCGCCCGTCTTGATGTTCGCTTCCTGCATAAAAAAGACACTCCTTGGCCTGTCCAGTTAAAAAACAGGCCTATGACAACGCCGTCGTCAGCACGTATTCTGACGACCTATTGATTCAATTTAATATCTTGCAACTTGGCGGCACCTGACACGTCTGCCAAACACCGACAAGCGCACACCGACAACTTATCAGGCACGCAAACTAACGTTTAAAAACCAACAACTCAAACGGGAAGGCTTTCAATGCATTTCAACGAAGGGTCAAGACTGCAACTTGCGCTTTTATTTATATGAGAAACAAATACAGCGAAAGAATCTAATGTACGGTTCTGAAGGCGATGTTTCTCTTCTGTGGCGGGGGAGCGAGCTCCCTCGCCACAGTCTCAAGTGCCCTCCATGAATGAACGGTGTCGCGGTTCAGGCAGGTTTGGCCCCATACCAGCGAGGCGTGTAGACCCAGTTTCCACCGGACGCGCGCGGGAACACGCAGGTGGTGGAGGAACCGATCAGGACCATGGTGCGCATGTCCACCTGCTCGGCCGTGAGCTGTCCCAACGTGGTGACACGCAGGGTCTGGCCCGGACGACCGATGTCACGCCCCAACACTACCGGCGTCTCCGGCGTGCGGTGCCGGGCGACGATTTCCAGCGCACGCCCCAATTGCCACGGTCGCGCCCGGGAAATCGGATTGTAGAAGGCCAGCGCCAGATCGGCTTCGGCAGCCAGGTCCAAACGCTTTTCGATGATCGACCAGGGCTTGAGATTGTCCGACAGCGACATCACGCAGAAGTCATGCCCCAACGGCGCACCGGCCTGGGCGGCGGTCGCGAGGGAGGCGGACACCCCGGGCAGGATCTCCAGGTCCACCTGATGCCAGGCCGGGTCGCTGGATTCGTGCAACGCTTCGAGCACCGCCGCCGCCATGGCGAAGACGCCCGGATCGCCGGACGACACCACGATCACCGAACGCCCCAGGGCCGCCAGTTCAAAGGCGTGACGAGCGCGCTGCATTTCTTCGCGGTTGTCGGTGCAGTGCAGCACTTGATCGTCGCGAAACGGGCCGGCCATGCGCACATAGGTTTCGTAACCGAGCACATCGGTGGCCCGCGCCAGTTCGGCTTTCACCGCGGGCACCATCAACTCGGCAGCGCCCGGCCCCAGGCCGATCACCGCCAGGCGACCGCGCGGACGACCGATTCGGGCCACATCCAAGGGCTGCGCGGCGACAGCGATGACCAGGTTGGCCGTTGCCGAAACGAGGGTCGCCGCCGGCATCGAGCTGCGGGCCAAGGTGGCGGCATCGCCTGTCGCCGCCACAAAGCGCAGCGATACCCCGAACTCCTGCGCGGCGTCACGCAAGGCCGTGCTGGCCATCAGCGTATCCGCCGCCACCAGGCACGCCAGGCTCGCAATCGCCACGTTGGCTTGCTGCAAAGCTGCACGAACGGTGCTTGGCAGATCAGCCACCTCGGCACTCATCACCACCGCGACACTGCGCGGATAAATCAGCAGCTCATGGGCACTGGCCTCACGCTCGGCATGGCTAACGTGGATCGTGCGCCGGGCTTGCGGGTCTTGCGGCAACTGCGCCTGATCCAGCCACGGTGCTGCGCCTTCGATGCGCACCGGCTCGCCGGCCAACAGGTCGGAGACGAAGCGCTTGCCTTGCTCCAGGTCGCCGAGGCTGTAACCGCTGGGTGGATTGAGCAGGCACGTGCCGAAACGCAATTCGCCGCTGGTGGTGATCGCCGGTGCGACTTGCAGCGTGGCCGCGATGTCCCGGGCCATGCCATTCACCCCGCCCAGGCCGCCCAGCAGCGGCACCACGGCGCTGCCATCCTCGGCCACTGCCAACACGGGCGGCTCGGCGCCTTTTTCCAGCAACAGCGGCGCCAGGGTACGGATGACAATGCCCGCCGCGCACAGGGCGATGATCGGCGTGTCCTGTTGGTAGAGTTCACGCAATGTCGCGCCAAACTCGAGGTACTGCCGATCACCCTCGACCCGCCCGGTCAGGCCGTGGATCAGGGCGCCGGGGTAACGCTGCTGGATCCGTCGGGCTGTTGCCAGGCTGCCGGGGCCGAGGATGACGATGGCCGGCGTCTTGGCGGCCATCAACCCTGCCACCGTTCGCCCGGCACGATGATCAGCGAGAAGTACGGCGAAGACATCGGCTCGACGTCATCCAACGGCACGACCTTCTGGTTGGCCATGGTCGCTCGCTCGACGTACAGCGCCCGCCCGTCCATGCCCAGCTCCTGAAGCACCTGGCGGACCTTGGGGAAATTGCGTCCCAGCTTCATGATCACCGCCGCATCGGCATCGGCCAGGCGACGTTTGAGATCGTCGTGGGGCAAGACACCGGAGAGCACCGACAGGCTCTGGTTGCGATAGACCAGCGGCGCGCCGAGCACCGAAGCACCGCCCAGCATCGAGCACACGCCGGGAATGACTTGGGCCTCATAACGCTCGGCCAGGCGATCGTGCAGGTACATGTAGGAACCGTAGAAGAACGGGTCGCCCTCACAGATCACCGCCACGTCGCGACCGGCATCCAGATGCACGGCCAACTGCTCGGCGGCGGTGTCGTAGAAATCGGCGATCACCTGTTCATAGGACAGCGGCGCAGGCAGCACCTCGGTGGTGACCGGGTAGACCAATGGCAGCAACGTCTGCGCGTCCTGCAAATGGCCCTCGATGATGCCGAAGGCGTTGCCCTTCTTGCCCTTGGCGACGAAATACGCCACCACGGGCGATTCGCGCAGCAGGCGCAGGGCCTTGACCGTGATCAGTTCCGGGTCACCGGGGCCCACGCCGAGGCCGATCAGACGTCCAGGCTGCTGCATCATTCAATCTCCGTGGCGAGGGCGTTGACGGCGGCGGCGGCCATGGCGCTGCCGCCCAGGCGGCCTTGCATGATCACGAATGGCACGCCACGGCTGTTGGCCGCCAGCATCGCCTTGGACTCGGCGGCGCCGACGAAGCCCACCGGGAAACCGAGGATCAAGGCCGGTTTCGGTGCGCCGGCATCGAGCATTTCCAGCAGGTAGAACAGCGCGGTCGGTGCGTTGCCGATGACCACGACACTGCCTTCCAGGTGCGGGCGCCACAACTCCAGCGCGGCCGCCGAACGGGTGTTGCCCAGTTCCTGGGCCAATGCCGGTACGCGCTCGTCGCGCAAGGTGCAGATCACCGGATTGTTGGCTGGCAGGCGAGCCCGGGTCACGCCTTCGGAGACCATCCGCGCATCGCACAGGATCGGCGCACCGGCGGCCAGTGCCTGGCGCCCGGCTGTGCCCGCGCCCTCGGAAAATTGCAGGCCATCGATGGCCTCGACCATGCCGCAGGCGTGGATCACCCGCACGGCGAGTTTCTCCAGGTCGGCCGGAATGCGCGCCAGGTTGGCTTCGGCGCGGATGATCGCGAAGGAGTTGCGATAGATCTCCTGACCGTCGCGGATGTAATCAAGCATCAAGGGGGCTCCGGGGGCGAGCGTCGAGCCAGTGGCCGAGCGCTTCAATAGTCAGATTGTGTGCCTGCAACGCGCCGAAACCCGGCAACGTGGCATCGCGGAAATACAGGTCGTAACGACCGGGGGCGACCGCCAGCAAGGTGGCAGGCGCGACGTGGGCCGCCGCGCAGGAACGCGGGCAGCCCGACAGATGAACCTTCAGGGTTTGGCCCCGGCGTTGCAGCAGCTCGGCCAGTTGGCGGGCGTCGGCCTTGGTGTCGGCCAAGGCTTTGCCGCAGCCACTGGAGCCGGTGCAGGCGATGAGTTGCGCCAGGGGTTGATCGTTCGAACCTAACAGCCCCAACCCCTCAAGCCGCGCCAGCACTTCGTCGGCCTCCACGCGGCACACGTTGGGCAACAGCAGGCTTTGCCAAGGGCTGAAACGCAGGCTCGCGTCGCCCTTCTCCCGCGCCAGTTGCGCGGCCCCTCGCAGCATGACCGCATCGAGCCGCCCCAGGGGCGCCGCCGCGCCGACGTAGACGCGGTCGTCGTGCTGGGGATGGACGCCGAGGTGCAGTCCATTGCTGGACCCATCCCGCTGCCAATCCAGGCACGCTTGCAAGGGCACGCGGCGGGCCAGCCGGGCCATGAATTCAGCCACGGAGACGTCAGCCAGCAAGTGGCGCATGCGGTTCTGGTCCGGGCGGGCCAAGTCGAGGAACAACTCCAGCACCGCCACCACCAAGGCATGCCCCTGGGCCAGGGGCACCCTGCCCGCCGGTGTATCCAACGGGGTGCCGGCCAAGCCGAAGGCCAGCCAGAGCTCGCCGTTACAGACCAGGGCCGAGAGCCACAAGTCGTGGTGATGTTCGAGCATCGCCAACGCTTCTCCACCGTCCAGCTGCACGGCGAACTTGGCGGACAGTTCATGGAAGCGTTCATGGGTTTGCAGGGTGACGAGGATCTGCGCGGCCAGCGGGCGAGTGTCGAACAGCATCTGCCGGTCGATCCCGGCTGCGGGGCTGAGCATCAGGTTGCGCACGTCATCGCCCGCCGGCTTGCGCGGGCCAAGCCCGGCGGCCAGCAACGGCTCGATCAGCGCGTCATGGCCGGGGCCGATCCCGCGGATTTGCAGGTTGGCCCGGTTGGTCGCCTCGATCACGCCGCCGGCGAACCGCTCGGCCACAGAGGCCACGGCTTCGGCCTGATCCGCCTGGATGAAACCGCCATCGAGCTTGATCCGACAGATCCCCCCGTCCAGCGCCTGGACGACACGCAGCAACCCCGGGCAACCGGAGGGGCGTACGACGAGGGAGGATGGGCGTTCGTTCAAGGGAAGACCGGCAAATAAGAAACGCCACATTGGCGAAGGAGCGCCATTATGCCTGCTTTGCCGGGGGTCATGAAAAGCTTGCTGGTCGGATTGAGGGCATCGCCATTACAAATGCGAAGTTGAATGTAACGCGGCCATCGCGAGCACGCTTGCTACCGCTGGGGCAGGGATGCACGCGGATGCGTGAGCAGCCGCCTTTTCTTCCGTAAGTTTTTTTACCTTAAAAAACAGAGACATGAGTTGAAATAAACCTGCAATTGAAAAAGCGGCAAAACAGCGCTTTTCTCAAAGGGCGACCCACCATTCCACGCGCATCTTCGATAAGGAAATCAAGATATGCCACAAGCACCGAGTTACGCTCACACTCCTGAGCAGGTCACAGCCGCGGTCACTGAAATCAGCGCCACGCTATTCAATGGCATCACCGCCGAGGCCATTCCCAAAATGCTGATCACTGCCGGCTCGCAAGGATCGGGCAAGACCTATCTGCTGGAAAAAAACCTCCTGCCCTCAAAGCGCTATAGCAATTATGTTCGCCTGTACCTACCCGAGTACCGGCAGAAACACCCCCAATACGCAGAAATGATCAAACACGGTGTCTTGCATGCTTATGAGCATACAGAAGCCTTTGTTCGGGAAATTGGCGCGAAGATCTTCGAGAAAGCGTTCAACTGCAAGTACAACATCATCATGGAGTGCGCGTTCGACAGCATCGATTTCGCTGCGTTTCCACCGACGGCGACCGCTGCCGGCTATCAGTTCGAAACGCATATCATCGCCTGCAAGAAAGAGTTCGCTCACCTATCGAGTATCAAACGGGCGCTCAAAAGCCTCGACCGACAAGAAATGGAGAGGTTTGTCTCGCTATCGGCGCTGAACGCCAGCCTGGGAAATGCACAGGCAACGATCCTCGCTTTCGAGACGGCCGCCAAAGCGATCAGCGGCTCACGGATCTTCTTGTACGAACGCGGGTTTGGCCCGTTGAAAGAGCGGATCCTGCGCGTCCAAAGCACCTATACCAGGGACTCGAACGATGCTCCGGTCATCACGGGCCCTACGCTGGCTTATTCCAGTGCGTTCGAGGCAATCGTCAATAACCGCCTGCACCTACTGGGCGATCGCGAAGAAATGGTGAAGGAGTGCCACCTGGCGCTGCTCAAGACCCAGGCTCACGTAGATCAGGTGCCCGACTCCGTCTACAGCGATTTATATGCCTACATCCTTAAATACGTATACCGATGATCCCTCATCGGCTACGCACCGGGCCTGTCGGCGCAGGAGGTCAGTCTCAAGAAGAGCACTGATGAGCACTCAGGCATCTGTCTGCTTGCGATAGCGGTGGGTCCGGAGCGGTGATATCGAACGTATCGCCGCCATCGCGGATCCGCGTTTCCAGCCGTGTCGCGGTATGATGGCGGCCCGGTTCGCAGGTGCCATAGGCCCGCCGGACGTACCCATCTAGATCGAGGAACCAAGATGACCCCCTGGCTGACCGTAGTGGGCATCGGCGAAGACGGCTTCAAGGGCCTGGGCCGAACGGCTCGCCATGCCTTGCTGCGGGCATCGCGTATTGTTGGCAGCGCTCGCCAGTTGGCGCTGTTGCCAGTGTGCATCCGCGGCGAGCGGGAGCTGTGGCCCAGCCCGTTTTCCCTGGAACCGCTGCTGGCGCGGCGGGGCGAGTCGGTGTGTGTACTGGCCAGCGGCGATCCGATGTTCTACGGCGTGGGCGCCAGCCTGGCGAAACAGCTGCCGGGCGATCAGATGCTGGTCATCCCCGCGCCCTCTTCTTGTTCGCTGGCCGCGGCGCGCATGGGCTGGCCGTTGCAGGACGCGGTCACGCTGTCGCTGGTGGCGCGGCCCCTGGCGGCGCTCAATGGGCATTTATCCACAGGCGTCAAGCTGTTGCTGCTGAGCAATGACCGCCACACCCCTGCCGCCGTGGCGACGGCGCTGCGCGAGCGGGGGTTCGGACCGAGCACCATGACTGTGCTGGAACATTTGGGCGGTGCGGCAGAACGACGGGTCGACGGTAGCGCCGCGCAATGGTCCGATGACACCGTCGCCGACCTGAACCTGATCGCCGTCGAATGCCGGGCCGAACCGTCGACACCGCGACTGTCACGCTTGGCCGGTTTGCCGGACAGCGCGTTCGAGCATGACGGCCAGTTGACCAAACGCGACGTGCGCGCCATCACCCTCGCCCGCCTCGCCCCGACTCCCGGCGAGCTGCTCTGGGACGTCGGCGCCGGCAGCGGCTCCATCGGCATCGAATGGATGCGCACCCACCCCAGTTGCCGCGCCCTGGCTATCGAAGCCGACGAAGGCCGGCAAGGCTTGATCGAACGCAACCGCGACACCCTCGGCGTGCCCGGCCTGCAACTGATTCGCGGCAGTGCCCCGCAGGCGCTGGACAACCTGGAGCGTCCGGACGCAGTGTTCATCGGTGGCGGCGTCACCCGCGAAGGCGTGCTCGAGGCCTGCTGGGCCCAACTTAAGCCCGGCGGTCGGCTGGTCGCCAACGCCGTGACCCTGCAAAGCGAAATGACCCTGATGCACTGGCGCGAACGTCACGGCGGTGAGCTGACCCGCATCCACATCGCCCAGGCCCAGCCGTTGGGCGAATTCGACACCTGGCGCCAGGCCTTGCCGATTACCTTGCTGGACCTGACGAAACCTCTCGATGCGTGACGAAACCGCCGAACAACCCGCCCCCCTGCGCAGCGGCCTGACCACCGGCAGTTGCGCCACGGCCACCAGCCTGGCGGCGGCCCGCTTGCTGCTGCGCGGCACCGAAGCCGACGCCGTGGAAATCGTACTGCCCAAGGGCAAGCAGGTGCAGATGCGCCTGGAGTTCTGCCGCCTGACCGAACAAGGTGCCGAGGCCGGGACGATCAAGGACGCCGGCGATGACCCGGACGTAACCCATGGTGCCCTGCTGTTTTCCCAGGTGCGCCTGATCGCCGAACCCGGCGTGCGTTTCGTCGCCGGTCGCGGCGTAGGCACGGTGACACGACCGGGGTTGGTGCTGGGCGTCGGTGAGCCGGCGATCAACCCGGTGCCACGCAAAATGATCAACGATCACCTGGGCCGCCTGGCCGAGGAAAGCGGTTATGCCGGTGGTTTCGAAGTCACGGTCAATGTCGAGGACGGCGAAGCCCTGGCGCTGAAAACCATGAACCCGCGACTGGGCATCCTCGGCGGCCTGTCGATCCTCGGCACCAGCGGCATCGTCCGGCCATTCTCCTGCGCGGCCTACATCGCCTCGATCCACCAGGGCATCGACGTGGCGAAGACCAACGGTTACCTGCACATCGCCGCCTGCACCGGCAATGCCAGCGAAGACACCATGCGCCGGGTCTATAACCTGCCGGAAATCGCCCTGATCGAAATGGGCGACTTCGTCGGCGCCGTGCTCAAGCATGTGCGCAAGGTGCCGGTGGAAAAACTCAGCCTCTGCGGCGGCTTTGGCAAGATCAGCAAACTCGCCGCCGGCCACATGGACCTGCACAGCCGCCACTCGAGCATCGACCTGCCGCAATTGGCCGAATGGGCGGCCGCCATCGGTGCCGATGAGGTTTTGCAGCAGGGCATCCGAGATGCCAACACCAGCCAACAGGCCCTGGCGATGGCCAGCGCCGCCGGCGTCGCCCTCGGCGATGCGGTGTGCGAGCACGCGTTGGCCTTCGCTCGCAGTGTGGTACCGGCCCAGGTCCAGGTCGAAGTCTTCGCCATCGACCGCCAGGGTGGGATCGTCGGTCACGCCGGAAGCTTCCAATGAAACGCATCCTGCTGCTCGGTGGCGTCACCGAAGCCCTGGCCATCGCCCGCACCCTGGGACCCGATCACATCTACAGCCTGGCTGGCATCGGTCGCGTCCCCACCGACCTCACCTGCCAGGTACGCGTCGGCGGCTACGGCGGTGCCGAAGGCCTGGCGCAATTCATTCGCGACCAAGGCATCGACCTGCTGCTGGACGCCACCCACCCCTACGCCGCGCAAATCAGCCACAACGCCGCCCACGCAGCGCGCGCCTGCGGCATTCCCTGCTGGGCCCTGCGCCGTCCGGCCTGGCAGCCCCAGGCCGGGGATGACTGGCGCGAAGTGGCCGATTGGGCTGAACTGATCCAAGCCCTGCAACCCTTCCGCCGCCCGCTGTTCACCCTCGGTCGCGAACCGCTGCAACACCTGCACGAAATTCCGCCAGAGCAATTCTGGACCCTGCGCGCCCTGGACGTTTACCCCGGCAATGAACGCTGCGAAGTCATCGGCGCCCGCGGGCCGTTCCACATCGAAGGCGAGCGCGAGCTGTTCGAGCGTCGGCGGATCGATGTGTTGGTCAGCAAGAATAGCGGGAGCATGGCCACTGAGCCGAAGCTGGAAGTAGCCAGGGAGCTTGGGGTGCCGGTGCTGGTGTTGAAGCGGCCGGTGTTGCCGGTTGTTAATCGGGAGTTTGGGACAGTGGGTGAGGTTTTGTTGGCGTTGCGGGACCCGATCTAAGGGGGAGTGTCAGGTTTTTTGTGTGCGGGCCGGTAACGGCCTGCCGTTAGGCAGACCTTCATTTACCACGTCGGCCTGATGAACCGGTCCCCGTACAGGATCGCGAATTGATTCATGGCACTTTTCCAGTCGTGGGCCGCACTGCCCCAGTTCGCCGTGATATTGCGCAAGCCCAGCCAGATTAATTTGATTGCAGCGTCATCGGTTGGGAAGTGTCCTCTCGTTTTAATGATCTTGCGCAGTTGAGCGTTGATGCTTTCGATTGCATTGGTCGTGTAGATCACTTTTCGAATGGCCGGTGGGAAAACAAAAAATGGGACGACTCG
>NZ_FOKH01000036.1:0-10206 GCF_900111955.1 Pseudomonas sp. NFIX10
GTCAATACCGGCACAGTGATGATGGATAATCTCAAAACGCTTTTGGTTCTTGCGCGCCATGACAATTCCTCGCAGGATTGAATGACGCGCGCGGGGTACACGGTGGCGAAAGGATTCACTCTCTTATACGAGGTCACGGCCTGGCCGTGCCATCAACGACTCCACGCCGATACCGTGCAGGCCACTCTCCCTCTCGGGTGCTGTCACACCAGTGCTGGTTACGGCCTTTGCCCCGCGCGCGTTCTTCAACTGTAGAGGGATCCCTGTTTGCTGCGCGACAGCGCAGCGTCGAAGACGCGGCGGGATCTCCCTCGCCACAATGGATTTCATTGCCACAAGGGACTTCCTCACCACAAGGAATCGGCATGGCTTAGCTGAGCGGTGTGCCTCTGGAGGCGTTATTTGCGCTTCAGCATCTCCGGCAACTGCGCCACGAGCTTCTGATTATTCAACGGCGCACGAATAAACCCGCGTTGGGTGCCGTCCGGCCCAATCACGGCGAGGTTGCCGCTGTGATCAACCGTGTAGTTGGGCTTACTGGTATCCGCCGGAATAAACGGAATGCTTACCGCATTCGCCAATTTCTGCAGGTCTTCAACCGATGAAGCCGTCAGCCCTATGAACTGCGGATCAAAGTACCCCAGGTACTGCTTCAGCTGCTTGGGCGTGTCGCGGTTCGGGTCGACGCTGACCAGTACGATCTGCAACTTATCCACAGCCTCTTTCGGCAACTCGCTTTTGATCTGGCGCAGTTGGGCGAGGGTGGTGGGGCAGATGTCCGGGCAGAAGGTGTAGCCGAAGAACAGCAGGCTCCATTTATCCTTCAAGCCATCGACTGCCACCGGCTGGCCGTCCTGGTCGGTCATTTTCACGTCCGGCAGGGTGCGGCTCTGGGGCAGCAGGATGATGCCGGCGTCGATCAGCGCGGTCGGGTCGCCCTGGCCTTTGCCGGACAGCACCTTGTTGATGGTCAGGCCGAGGATCAGTGCGATCACGGCCACGAGGATGAAGACGGTTTTCTGGGTTCGAGTCATAGGCTCAACAGTAAGTAATGATCTACAAGCAGGGCGATGAACAGCAGGAACAAGTAATAGATAGAGTACTTGAAGGTGTTGATCGCCGCGTGCGGCCGAGTGCCACGGTACAACACCACGGCCCATTGCAGGAACCGGGCGCCCAGTACGAGCGCGCAAACAAGATAGAGCATCCCGCTCATATGGATCACGAACGGCATCAGGCTCACCGCCAGCAGCACCAGGGTGTACAGCAGGATATGGATCTTGGTGTAGTGCTCGCCGTGGGTCACCGGCAGCATCGGGATATCGGCCTTGGCGTATTCCTCTTTGCGGTGGATGGCCAGGGCCCAGAAATGCGGTGGGGTCCAGGCGAAGATGATCAGCACCAGCAGCAGCGGTTCGGCGCTGACATGCCCGGTGGCTGCGACCCAGCCCAGCAGCGGTGGCGCCGCGCCGGCGAGGCCGCCGATGACGATGTTCTGCGGCGTCGCGCGTTTGAGGAAGCCGGTATAGACCACCGCATAACCCAGCAGTGAGGCGAGGGTCAGCCAGGCTGTCAGTGGGTTGGTGAAGGCCAGCAGCAAGGCTTGGCCGATCACGGCCAGGGCCAGGGCGAAGGTCAGTGCGGCGGCGGGGGAGATCCGCCCTTCGGCCAGTGGCCGTTTGTGGGTGCGGGCCATGACCGCGTCGATGCGCCGGTCCACCACATGGTTGACCGCCGCCGCGCCACCGGCGCACAGGGCGATGCCCAGGTTGCCGAATACCAGCACCGTCCACGGCACGCCGGCGCGGGTGGCGAGGAACATGCCCACCAGCGAGGTGATCAGCATCAGCACCACCACTTTGGGCTTGGTCAGCTCCAGGTAATCGCGCCATATCGCTTGGCTGTGGCGTTCACCGGTCAAGGTTGCCATGGCATCTCTCCTTTTATTGTGAGGGGGCTGGCGCCGTGTTTATGCGGGTTGAACCGCCAGCGCAGCGGGACTTGATGCTTGACCCGGACCAGGCTGGTACGGGCGTGATAGTTGACCAATACCAGGGTCAGCAGCAACGCGGCGCCCCCGGCGTTGTGGGCGACGGCCACCGGCAACGGCAGATGGAACAGCACGTTGCTGATGCCCAGGGTGATCTGCGCCGCCAGTGCCGTCAGCACCAGCCCGGCCAGGCGGGTCATGCCGACGGTCTTCAATTGCCAGGCCAGCCCCATCAGCACCACGGTCACCAGCAAGGCGCCGATGCGATGGGTCAGGTGGATGGCGGTGCGGGCGTCGCTGTCCAGTTGCCCGCCCAAGTAGTTGGGGCCGATGTGCTGGGTCAGGTGGAAGCCGTTGGCAAAGTCGGCCGGTGGCAGCCATTGGCCGTGGCAGGTGGGGAAGTCGATGCAGGCCACGGCGGCGTAATTGGAGCTGACCCAACCGCCGAGGGCAATCTGGCCGATCACCAGCAGCAGCCCGGCGGTGGCCCAGTGTTGCAGGCGTTTGGGCACGGTCAGCGCCGGCAGCACGCCGGACAATCGCAAGGTCAGCAGGAACAGCAGGCTCAACGTCGCGAAGCCGCCCAGCAAATGTCCGGTGACCACCTGCGGCCAGAGTTTCAGGGTCACGGTCCACATGCCGAATGCCGCTTGCGCAAACACCACCGCCAGCAGGAACAACGGCAACTTCAATGGCTGGCCCGGGCGGTGGCGGTTCATCCAGGACCGTGCCGCCAACGCGACGATCATCAAGCCCAGGGTCCCGGCGAAGTAGCGATGGACCATCTCGTTCCAGCCCTTATGGGCTTCCACCGGGGCGTCGGGAAAGTGCAGCTCGGCATGGGCCAGTTGGGCTTCGCTCTTGGGCACGCTGATGAACCCGTAGCAACCGGGCCAGTCCGGGCAACCCAGGCCGGCGTGGGTCAGCCGGGTGTAGGCGCCCAGCAGGACGACGATCAGTGCCAGCAGCGTGGCGAACAGCGCGAGGCGAAATCCAGGTTTGGCCATGTCGATGCCCTCATCCGATGTTCGACAGTTTCAGCAAATGGCGCAGGTCGTTGAGCAGGTCCTTGCCTTTGACCCGGGCGTCGTAGCGCAGCACCAGGTTGCTGTGGGGGTCGATGATCCACAGTTGGGCGCCACCGGAGCCCTGGGCGCCTTTCTGATAGGCCGGCAGGTCCAGTGGGTAGCGTTGCAGTTGCGGGTATTCGCGCTGCAATTGCCCGTCATATTCAGCGTCCAGCGGTTGTGCGATAGCCAGGGCGTGGCTGGCGCGGGAGGCGTCGCGGCCGAGGCCGATCTGCACCTGCCGGGCGAGGTAGACCAGTTGCCGGCAATCCACCGAGCACTCCTGTGGCGCCGTGACCAGGATCTGCCAGCGCTGTTCATCGGCCTGCACGCCAATCTCGGCGCGGGTCTGGCCGTTGCCGATCAGTTCGCCGTGGTAGCTGCGGCTGTCGGGCACCCAGAACTGGAATTTGTACATGCCGGTGGCCAGGATCATCGGGCCGATCACCCCCAGCAAGATCAGCAGCAATTGCACGCGGCCCTTGCGACGGCTGTGTGCCGCGGGCGCCTCAGACGTGTTGGTTGGATTCATGGTGCTTCCCATGGTGTCTCCCTGCGTTGTGCCATCCGAGATAAAGAAAAAGGCCGAACAGGGCCGCCGCCATGGCGAACCACTGCACGGCATAACCGAGGTGTTTTTCCGGACCCATGGCCACCACCGGCCAATCGGTCCGGTAGGCGCCGGGGCCGCTTTGTTGGCGCATTTCATAGGCGAAGCCGCTGTGGCCCAATTCGCCCCAGAGCTTGTCCGGCTCGATGGCAGTGACCAGTCGCGGCCAGGGCGCGCCCGCCGGGTCGGCGTGGAGCTGGAACGTCGCGCCCGGTGCGACATAGACCCAGGCCTGGAGGCTGATGGGTTGTTCCGGTGTGTCGAAGACCGGCGGGGTGCGCCGGTCCGGCCAGGGCAGCCAGCCGCGATTGACCAGCAGCCAGAGCCCGGTCCGGTGATCGAGGAACGGTTGCAGCAACTCGACGCCGACCTTGCCGTCGTGTTGGCGGTTATCCAGCAGGATGCTGTGCTCGGCGTCGAACTGGCCCTGCAGCGTGACCGCTCGAAAGGCCGGGTCGGTGGTGTGCGCCAGCACGGTGCTGTCCATCGGCGGCGCCATGCGGCGCTCGGCGTAAGTGTCCATGAGCACGCGTTTCTGTTCGCCCCGGCTCAATTGCCAGAACCCCAGGCACACCATCACCGGCACCAGCACGGCCACCACCAGAGACGGCACGATGCCTGGCCGGAAACCTTTCATGGTGCCGTCCGAAAGCCATCGAACGGGATAGCTATACTCACGTGCATCGCGTCCCCCCGGAATGTTCCTGATGCTAAAAGCAGCCATCGTCCTGATGCTGATTGCCACGATTGCCAGCCTGTTCAGCGGCCTGTTTTTTCTGGTCAAGGACGACAGCGATTCCAATCGCCTGGTCATCGCCCTGGCGATTCGGGTCAGCCTGGCCGCCGTCACCGTCGGCTTGATCGCCTGGGGTTTCTTCAGCGGCCAGTTGGTGTCCCACGCGCCCTGGTAGCGTTTGCGTCAGAGCACGTAGACGAAGATGAACAAGCCGATCCACACCACATCGACGAAGTGCCAGTACCAACTCGCCGCCTCGAAGCCGAACTGGTGCTCGTTGTCAAAATGCCCGCGCATGATCCGCATCAGCATCACGAACAAGATGATCGTGCCGATGGTGACGTGGGCGCCGTGAAAGCCGGTGAGCATGAAGAAGGTCGCGCCGTAGACACCGGAGCCCAGGGTCAGGCCCAGCTCTTTATAAGCGTGGATGTATTCCTCGGCCTGGAAGCCCAGGAAGGCGCAACCCAGCAGTACGGTGATCGCCAGCCAGATTTTCAGCGCGCCGCGATGGCCTTTTTTCAAGGCATGGTGGGCGATGGTGACGGTGACGCTGGAACTGACCAGCAGGATGGTGTTGAGCAGCGGCAAGCCCCAAGGGCTGATCACGTCCTTGGGCGCCGGGAAGAGTTTCGGATCGGGGTTGTTCAGCAACGGCCAGGCGAACTCGAAGCTCGGCCAGAGCATGTGTGACAGGCCCTTGGTGCCTTCGCCCGCCAAGCCCGGTGCGGAGATCATGCGCACATAGAACAGGGCGCCGAAGAACGCGATGAAGAACATCACCTCGGAAAAGATGAACCAGCTCATGCCCCAGCGGAACGAGCGGTCGAGCTGGGCGCTGTACAGCCCGGCGCGGCTTTCCTTGATCACCGCGCCGAACCAGCCGAACAGCATGTAGGCCACCAACAGGCCGCCGACGAAAAAGATCAGCGGGCCGTGGGATTCGGGCCGGGCGGCTTTCAGGTCGTTGAACCAGGTCGCCAGGCCGTACACCGTGACGAACATCCCGACCGTGGCGATGATCGGCCATTTGCTCTGGGCCGGAACGTAATAGTGTTCGTGAGTTGCCATTTATTGTTCTCCTTATCGGGCACGCTATCGGTCAGTGTTTAAAGCCACCGGTGGATGACGAGCGGTGATGTCGAACAGCGTGTAGGACAGCGTCAGGTGCTTCACTTCCTTGGGCATGTCCCGGTCAACGATGAAGCGCATGGGCATTTCGATGCGTTCGCCGGGTTGCAGCACTTGCTGGGTAAAACAAAAACATTCGGTCTTGTGGAAATACGCCGCCGCGGTGCTGGGTGCGATGCTCGGCACCGCCTGGGCACTCATTGGCCGGTCGGTGGGGTTGTGGGCGACAAACACCATTTCGTTCACCGCCCCCGGCTGGACCACCAACTGATCGCCCTTGGGGTAGAAGTCCCAGGGCATGTCCACCGAATTGGTCGACAGGAACTGCACGCGAACCTGGCGCGACTCATCGACGGTCTGCTCGCCTTCGTATTGCCCGGCGGTCTTGCCGTTGATGCCGAACGCCTTGCACATCACGTCGTAGATCGGCACCAGGGCAAACCCGAAGACGAACATGGCCACCACCACCACCAGCAGGCGGGTGACCAGTTTTTTCATCGAAATCGAATCAGCCATGATTTCCAGTCCCTACCAGGAACCCTGTGGGAGCGAGCTTGCTCGCGATAGCGGTGTGTCTGACACACCGAGTCGCCGCCATCGCGAGCAAGCTCGCTCCCACAGGAATTTCATGTGTCATCTCATTTCACTTCCGGCGGCGTGGTAAAGGTGTGATACGGCGCCGGCGACGGCACGCTCCACTCCAGCCCTTCGGCCCCATCCCAAGGCTTGGCCGGTGCGGATGGGCCGCCGCGGATGGTCTTGATCACGATGAACAGGAAGAAGATCTGCGTGGTGCCGAACATGAACGCGCCGATGGACGAGACCATGTTGAAGTCGGCGAACTGCAGGTTGTAGTCGGGGATCCGCCGGGGCATGCCCGCCAGCCCGACGAAGTGCATCGGGAAGAACGCCATGTTCATCCCAATGAACGACAGCCAGAAGTGCAGCTTGCCGAGGGTTTCGTCGTACATGTGGCCGGTCCATTTCGGCAGCCAGTAGTAGGCCGAGGCGAAGATCCCGAAGATCGCGCCGGGCACCAGCACGTAGTGGAAATGCGCGACCACGAAGTAGGTGTCCTGGTATTGGAAGTCCGCCGGGGCGATGGCCAGCATCAGCCCGGAGAAACCGCCGATGGAAAACAGGATCACGAACGCCACGGCAAACAGCATCGGCGTCTCGAAGGTCAGCGAGCCTTGCCACATGGTGCTCGCCCAGTTGAACACCTTCACCCCGGTGGGCACGGCGATCAGCAGGGTGGCGTACATGAAGAACAGCTCGCCCACCAACGGAATGCCGACCACGAACATGTGGTGCGCCCAGACGATGAACGACAGGAACGCGATGGCGGCCGTGGCGTAGACCATCGAGGTGTAGCCGAACAACGGCTTGCGCGAGAACGCCGGGATGATCGAGCTGACGGCACCGAAGGCCGGCAGGATCATGATGTACACCTCGGGGTGGCCGAAGAACCAGAACACGTGCTGGAACAGCACCGGGTCACCGCCACCGGCGGCACTGAAGAAGCTGGTGCCGAAGTGGATGTCCATCAGCATCATCGTCACGCAGCCGGCCAGCACTGGCATCACCGCGATCAGCAGGAACGCGGTGATCAGCCAGGTCCAGACGAACAGCGGCATTTTCATCAGGGTCATGCCGGGGGCGCGCAGGTTGAGGATGGTGGCGATCACGTTGATCGCGCCCATGATCGAGCTGATGCCCATCAGGTGGATGGCGAAGATGAAGAACGTCACGCTTTCCGGCGCATAGGTGGTGGACAGCGGCGCATAGAAGGTCCAGCCGAAGTTCGGCCCGCCCCCCGGGGTGAACAGCGTCGACACCAGCATCAGGAACGCGGCCGGCAGCAGCCAGAAGCTGAAGTTGTTCATGCGCGGCAGGGCCATGTCCGGCGCACCGATCATCAACGGGATCATCCAGTTGGCAAGGCCGACGAACGCCGGCATCACCGCGCCGAAGACCATCACCAGGCCGTGCATGGTGGTCATCTGGTTGAAGAACGCCGGCTCCACGATCTGCAGGCCCGGCTGGAACAGCTCGGCGCGGATCACCATGGCGAACGAGCCGCCCAGCAGGAACATCGAGAAGGCGAACCACAGGTACAGCGTGCCGATATCCTTGTGGTTGGTGGTCAGCACCCAGCGCATCAGGCCCTTGGCGGGGCCGTGGGCGTGGTCGGCGCCGGCATGACCGTGGTCATCGATCACAGCACTCATGTCCTGTCTCCTTCGAACGAGTGGGCTGGACGGTGCGGGGCGGCAAGCCCCGACCGGTTACGGGAACACACGTCAGGCCGGCTCATTGGCTTTCCGCCTGTTTGAGTTCCAGCACTTCTTTAGGCGTAACCATGTCGCCCTTGTTGTTGCCCCAGGCGTTACGTTCATAGGTCACGACCGCGGCGATATCGACTTCCGACAATTGTTTGCCGAACGCGGCCATGGCGGTGCCAGGCTTGCCGTGGAAGACAATGCTCAGGTGATCGGCCTTGGGCCCGGTGGCGATTTTCGAGCCCTTGAGTGCCGGGAACATCGGCGGCAGGCCCTGGCCTTCGGCCTGGTGACAGGCCACGCAGGTGGTGTGGTAGACCTTGTCGCCGCGCTCAACGAGTTCTTCGCGCGTCCATTCCTTGCTGGTCAGCTCTTTAAGCTGCGCGGCTTCGGCCTTGCGTTCACCCAGCCATTTCTCGTAGTCGGGCTTGCTCTTGACCTCCACCACGATGGGCATGAAGCCGTGGTCCTTGCCACACAGCTCGGCGCATTGGCCGCGGTACAGGCCGGGCTTGTCGACACGGGTCCAGGCTTCGTTGACGAACCCGGGGATCGCATCGCGCTTGACCGCGAAGGCCGGCACCCACCAGGAGTGGATCACGTCGGCGGAGGTCACCAGAAAGCGCACCTTGGCATCGACCGGCAGCACCAGCGGCTTGTCGACCTCCAGCAGGTAGTGCTCGCCCTTGGCGCTCTGGTTGTGGATCTGCTCGGCGGGGGTCGCCAGGTTGCTGAAGAACTCGACGTCCTGGCCCAGGTACTTGTAGTGCCACTTCCATTGATAGCCAGTGATCTGGATATCGATGTCCGACTCGCTCGAGTCGTACATCTTGATCAGGGTGGCGGTGGCGGGAATCGCCATCAGCACCAGGATCAGGAAGGGCACGATGGTCCAGAGGATTTCGACGCGAGTGTTTTCGTGGAAATGCGCGGCATTCTGGCCGGTTGAGCGGCGGTGCATCATCATCGACCAGAACATGGCGCCGAAGACGATGATGCCGATGACCACACAGATCCAGAAGATGGTCATGTGCAGGTCGAACACTGCGTTGCTGATCTGTGTGGCTCCAGGCGCCATATTCACAGTCCAGGCCGCTTGTGCCTGGCTGAAAATCGACCACAACAGGAGGCCCATCCATACGTGTGGATGTCGCGTCATTGCGGGTTCCCCTTATCGTTCTTGTTATCCCGTAGGCGTAACGCCTGCGGCAAGGGATCGGCTACTTCAGACTACCAACTTGAACCGCCGCGCCTTGCTGCACATGCAATCGGGTGTCATCAGCTAACTCCATTCCAACCCGAGTATAGACAGCACCTGCAACCTCGCAACGCGATGGCGTAAATCGTTTGAAACAGCCGGGGCTTGCGCTAGAGCCCGCGAATGGAGAAGGATGCGAGCCTGAGTGATGGCAAACCGATATAACTGCGACGCAGCAAGGACGAGGCGGTTATGAAAAATAGGTCTTAGGAGTGTTTTTGGGCCAGCTAAGTTATGTCTTCCCTATTCTTTGCCTTTGTTTCCTGGAGTTGTCATGAACACCGCCGCATTGCGCGAGCAGATCCAAAAAGCCCAACAACACGAAGCCGAGACCGGGCAGTTGACCCGTCAGTTGACGGCCCAACTGCCGAACCTGCACCGAGCCATTCAATTGCCGGACGCGAACGCCAACGACGTCCTGGCGCGTTTTGTCGCCGCCTACATTGATGAAGTCCCCGACCTGCTGGATGCAGCCAATGATGTCGCCAGGGAGGCGGGTATCGAATCGCAGATCAAACCGGTACTGAAGATTGCCGAACAGTACTTCCTCCAGCCGCCGACCATCATGGCCGGGCATGTCGGGCTCGACAGCCTCCTGGACGAAGCCTATCTGGCGCATCGGTTCGTCGAAGAGGTCAACGACCTGTACATCAAGCATTTCGGCCAGCCATTGATCCCCTTGGACATGACGGTCGCCAATCTGATCGCCCACCAGTTGATCGGTGAGGCATTTGCCAACCAACTCGATGAAGTGGTCCATCACACATTCGATGAGATGCTCAACGACGAGACGTTTGCATTGGAATCGGTGGAAACCTACCGCGAGAAGCTCAGCAGCCCGGAAACCGGCGCGGCCTGGAAGCGCTGGCCGTGCATGTCCCGTCGTCTGGGTGTGGGATTGGAGCTGGATCAGCCGGCGGCTTGATCCATCAGAACAACTTAAAACCTTTGTGGGAGCGAGCTTGCTCGCGATGGCATTGCATCAGCAACATCACAGTTGCCTGACACACCGCTATCGCGAGCAAGCCCGCTCCCACATCGATCCGGGCGGTTCACAAAATAGGTGTCCAGCAACAGCCCCTGTGGGAGCGAGCTTGCTCGCGATTGCATTGGACCAGCAACATCACAGTTG
>NZ_FOKH01000036.1:10426-75383 GCF_900111955.1 Pseudomonas sp. NFIX10
GCATTGGACCAGCAACATCACAGTTGCCTGACACACCGCTATCGCGAGCAAGCTCGCTCCCACAGGGTTTCTTGGGTGTCAGGCGGACGCCGCGCCAACCCCCACGGTCGTGCGCAACCGCCCCTCCAACCTGCGCTTGAGCCCACGGGATTCGATCAGCAGCTTCGAACCCTTGCTGGCGTTCGCCCGGCCCCATTCTTCCAGCAACTCCAGGCACGAGTGGTCGATGTAGCTCAGGTTATTGAGCGGCACATGCACGGTCGCGCCGGTGGGTATGGTGCCCAGTACCTGGGTCAATGCCGGCACCTTGAGGAAGGTGGCCGCCCCGACCAGGCGCAGTTCCATCTCGCCTTCCTGGGGCAGGTCGATCAGGCTGATTTTCAGGCGCGAGGCTTTCCAGGCCAGTTTCGCCAGGGTCAGGCCGAAACCGATCAGCACGCCGGTCAGCAGGTCGGTGAAGATGATCGCCAACGCCGTCGCGGCGTAAACGAACATCGGCATCCGGCCATAACGGCCCAGGCTGCGAAACGCCTTGAGGTCCACCAGTTTGAAACCGGTGTACACCAGCACACCCGCCAGGCTCGCCACCGGAATGCTTTGCAGCACGCTGGACAGGAACAATACGAACAGCAGCAACCACAGGCCGTGGAAAATCGTCGACATCCGCGTGGTGGCCCCGGCCTGGACGTTGGCCGAGCTGCGCACGATCACCCCGGTCATCGGCAAGGCGCCGAGCAGGCCGCAGAGCATGTTGCCGACACCTTGTGCCGACAGTTCCCGGTCGAAGTCCGCACGGTCACCGCTGTGCATGCGATCGACAGCGGCCGCTGACAGCAGGGTTTCGGCGCTGGCGATGAAAGCCACCGCGAACGCGGCGATCAGCAGCGTCGGGTCGGCCAGGTTCAGCAGGTCCGCCGGGCGCAGCCAATCAATGGCTTCGGCCATGTTCTCCGGCACTTCCACACGCTTGACCTGCAAGGCCAGCAGCAGGCTGGCGACGGTCGTCAGGCCGACACCCAGCAAGGCGCCAGGAATGAAGCGCAGGCGGTGGGGGCGAAACTTTTCCCACAGCCACATCACCGCAATCGTCGACAGACCGAGCAGGCCCGCCTGCCAGCCGAAGGACGGCAAGGCCTGGGCCACCGCCGCCGGGAACGCCGCCAGGTTATCCAGCCCGGAGGGCTTGGGCGCGGCGTCGAGCATCACATGGACCTGGGACAGGATGATCAGCACGCCGATACCCGCGAGCATGCCGTACACCACGGCAGGCGCGGTGACCCGGAACCAGCAGCCCAGGCGAAAACGCCCGGCCAACAATTGCAGCAGACCGGCCAGCAACAGGATCGGCCCGAGCATCGCCACGCCATGCTGGCGCACCAGCTCGAACACCAACACCGCCAAGCCGGCGGCCGGGCCGCTGACTTGCAGTTTCGAGCCGGCCAGGAAACCCACCACCAGACCACCGACGATCCCGGTAATCAAACCTTTGGCCGGCGGTAGGCCAGAGGCGATGGCGATGCCCATGCACAAAGGCAGGGCCACCAGAAACACAACCACCGAAGCCAACAGCTCCCGTGGCAGAACAGCTTTTAATTGAGCAGCACGCATGGCAACTCTCCCGAAGTTTTCTTCAGGCATGGCGAGGCCCTGCCGCGCAAATGGCGGCAAGGCTTGAACCACACAAGTTTAAGAGTGGTTAGAAGCGCGCTTTGGGCGTCGCCACCGGTATCGGATGGCTGCCATCGAGCGGCAGGAAACGTCCCTGGTCCGCGTCAAAGGCTTTGATCTCGCTGGTCTCGATGTTGTACACCCAGCCATGGATGAACAACTGACCGCTGGCCATGCGCGACGCTACCGAGGGATGCGTTCGCAAATGCTGCAGCTGCGCGATCACGTTTTCTTCGGTGAGGACGGGCATGGTCTGTTTTTCGTCGCCGCACGGACAGTTGTCATGGACCATGGTCTTGGCCACTTCGGCGTGGCGCAGCCAGGCCTTGACCGTGGGCATTTTTTCCAGGGTGTCGGGGTTGAGCACGGCACGCATGGCGCCGCAGTCGGAATGGCCACAGACAATGATGTGTTGCACACCGAGGGCCAGCACGGCGTATTCGATGGCGGTGGAGACGCCGCCGTTCATCTGCCCGTAAGGCGGCACGACGTTGCCGACGTTACGGGTCACGAACAGGTCGCCGGGGGAACTATGGGTGATCAACTCGGGCACAATGCGCGAATCGGCGCAGGTGATGAACATCGCCCGGGGTGCCTGGGCGGTGGCGAGTTTCTTGAAGAGTTCTTCCTGCTGCGGAAAGATCTCGTGATGGAAATGCAAAAAGCCGTCAACAATATGCTGCAGCGCTGCATCGGCGGTTTCCGCCTCGGGTTGGGCTGAAGCCGACGCAGCCAACGGCTGTTTATCCTTGTCACTCATGATTCATCCTCTTTTGAGACGCCAGTGGCTGGTTAAAATACGTCCAGGTCGGGTGTTCGACCTGTCAGTCACTTGCTGAACAAGGTAGCGGCCGAAACTTAACTCAAACTGAAATCGAAGGCTCTAGGACAATGATTCCAGAGGTGGCGAAACGCTGGCGCAGATCATGTCCAGAGCCGTTCCAGGTTCAACTTTAATCAAATCAACGACATCTGTCGGCCCGGCGGACAGAAGGCATCGCAGTCAAGATTGTAGCCGTCGCGGCGGTCCAGTCCCAAGCGCTTGAGTGCCTTGGCGAATCGCTGGGCCAGCAGGTCGGCGAACGGGCCTTCGCCGCGCATCCGCGCCCCGAAGCGGCTGTCATACAGTTCACCGCCGCGGCTCTGGCGCACCAGGCTCAGCACGTGGGCGGCGCGTTGCGGGTAATGCGCCTGCAACCACTGCTCGAACAGCGGCGCGACTTCCAGCGGCAGGCGCAGCATGACGTAGGCGGCATTCTGCGCGCCGGCGGCGTGGGCTTCGGCCAGCAGGCTCTCGATCTCGCTGTCGTTGATCATCGGGATCATCGGTGCGCACAGCACCCCCACGGCAATTCCCGCCTCGCGCATGACCTTGATCGCCCGCAGCCGCGCCTTGGGCGCCGCCGCGCGGGGTTCGAGAATGCGCTTGAGTTCATCGTCCAGGGTGGTGAGGCTGATCATCACGTGCACCAGGCGTTGTTGCGCCAGCTCGGTCAGCAGGTCCAGGTCGCGCAGGATCAGCGAACCCTTGGTGACGATGGTCACCGGATGCCGATAACGCAGCAGCACCTCGAGAATCCGGCGGGTTATCCGCTGTTCGCGCTCGATAGGCTGATAGGGATCGGTGTTGGACCCCAGCGCGATCGGTGCGCATTGATAGCCGCGCCGGGACAATTGCTCTTCCAGCACATCGGCGGCGTTGGTCTTGGCGATCAGCTTCGTTTCGAAATCCAGCCCCGGCGACAGGTCCCAATAGGCATGGCTGGGTCGTGCATAGCAGTAGATGCAGCCGTGCTCGCAGCCTCGGTACGGGTTGATCGAGCGGTCGAACGGGATATCGGACGAGGTGTTGCGGGTAATGATGGTCTTCGCCGTTTCGATGCGCACTTCGGTGCCCTGGGTCTGCGGGACTTCCTGATACCAGCCGTCATCTTCGGCCACCGAGCGACTCGGGGCGAAGCGGTTGTGCGGGTTGGTCGCGGTGCCGCGGCCGCGCGGTGGAAGGGTGGCTGGCATGGGAATACTCCGAAAGCTGTATGTGCATACAGTATTCGCTGTGTTCGATTAAGGCCAGTGCCATTCAGCAGCCCAAATACCGGATCGGCGTTCACAACGCTTTGACGTTCTGCTCACGGGCTTTTAACCGCAGCGAGCCGAGACTGAGCCTCCCGTGTTTCTTCACTTTCGGTCGTCCGTGCATGCTCAAGTTCTGCTCTCGTTCGTTGCTCTGCTTGGCCTTGTTCACCGCGCTGGCCGAAGCGCCCGCCCAAGCGGCCGATTCCCTTGAGGCGAGGCCCGCCGAATGGGCGCAGCCAGTGGAGAAGGACTACAACCTCTACCAGATGTCCCCCACGCTCTACCGCAGCTCCCTGCCGGACGGCGGGGCGGTGCCCTTGCTGACGAAGCTCAGGATCGGCACGGTCATCACCTTCCTGCCGGAGTCGGACAAGCGCTGGCTGTCCACCCCCGGCATCGAGCAGGTGCAGTTGCCCTATCGCACCAATCATGTCGATGACAGCGACATACTCAGGGCCTTGCGCGCCGTCCAGGCGGCCGAAGCCAAGGGGCCGGTGCTGATGCACTGCAAGCACGGCTCGGACCGCACCGGGCTGGTGGCAGCCATGTACCGGGTGGTGGTCCAGGGCTGGAGCAAAGAAGACGCCCTGAACGAAATGACCGAAGGTGGCTTCGGTGACAGTCATCACTTCAAGGACGGGGTGCGCTACATGATGCAGGCCGACATCGACAAACTCCGCACGGCGCTGGCGAACGGCGATTGCAGCACCAGCGTCTTTGCCCTTTGCTCCCTGGAAAGCTGGGTCAATTCAACGATGCCGGCGCAGCACCTCGACCCCCAGGTGGCGCTGCCGCAGCATTGATCGGCGGTGTGCCGGTAAAGGCGGCGATGGATTCGGACAACGGTCGCAAGTCGCCCGGGGCAAAAATGGTTTCGCGCATTGCCCGGCCTGTTGCCGGGTTGAACAGCCCGTCACGCTGGAATCGCTGGAACACTTTGGCGGCCAGTGCCTTCGACCAGGCATAGGCGTAGATCCGCGCGCCATAGCCGGTCACCAGGTAATCCAGGCCATTGGGCCAGCGCTCGTTCGCGGACACCGGCAAATGCCCCACCTGCGCACTGGCTTGATCGAACACCTGCTGGACGGTTCGCCCGTCGCCGTGGGTGCGGTGCAGCTCCATATCGAATAACGCGTTGCGCAACAGGACGGCGGTTTCCCAACTGGCCTGGGTGGTGGCAAAGGCCAACACTTGGCCGGCGACCTTGTCAGGCATCGTCGCCCCAGTTTGATAGTGCCTGGATACCCGCACCAGGCATTGCCTGGAGAAGCACCATTGCTCGAACAACACCCCGGCAAATTCGGCGGTGTCGCGGGACAGACCAGAGATGCCCGACAGGTCACGGTATTCGGCACGGGTCAGGACATGCTGCAGGCAATGACCGAACTCATGGAAAAGAATGCGCAGTTGCAGATGATCGAGCAGGACCGGGGCCGCCCCTACGCTGCGCGGTAGCCAGGCATGCAGCATCGCAATGGGATGTCGCGGGCGGCCCTCGGCGGTGATGCGGCGGCTGCGCAGGGTGGTGGTATTGGGGTAACCGTCTCGGCTTGCATCCGAAAACGGATCGAAATAGAGGTAGCCAATGACCGCTCCCCATTCGCTGACTTCGAAAAGGCGCACATCCGGGTGCCAGGTCGCCACGTCATGTCGCTCGGCGAAGCTCACCCCGAACAGCTCCGTCGCCATCTGCAATAGTTGTGCGAAGGTGGACTCCAAGGGGAACCAGACGCTCAGCGCCTCCTTGGAAAGGCCCGCTGCCTGTTGGCGAAGTTGATTCGCCAGGTAGGGGTAGTCCCATGGCTGGAGTTCGTTGAAACCCTGTTGCGTGGCGAAGGCCCTGAGCTGGCGCGCGTCCCGCTCGAAAGCGCCGTGTTGTCGTTTGAGCTGGGCCCGCAGGAACGCCAGGACTTCTTCGGTGGACACGGCTTGCTCGGGTTCGATCGCCATTTGAGCGAAATCCGAATAGCCCAGGGCGGTGGCGTACCGATGGCGGTCTTCCAGCAACTGCCTGAGGATGTCGCTGTTGTCGAAATGGCCCGCCTGGGGGCCTTGATCCGATGCGCGCGTGCTGTAGGCCTCGTACATCTGCTGACGGAGGGCGCGGTTGTCAGCGTATTGAGTGACGATGCCAAACGATTCTTCGCTGAGCGTCAGCAACCATCCCGGGCGCCCGGCGTCGCGTGCCCGCTGGGCCATCTGTTGTTTGAAGCGCGACGGCAGGCCGCTCAACCGGGCTTCATCGTCAAACGCTTTGCTCCAGGCCTGATTGGCCATGTGCAGGTTCTCCAGGAATAACCCCTGGAGTTCGTCGATGCGCAACTTCAACAGATTCAGGTCGGCCGACAGGTGCTCTGCCGACCTGTTCTGGTGGAACTGGCCGAGGATTTTCTTCAGGACCCGTTTGCGAGCCGGGGCGAAATGCTCGGCGATCTGGCTGTCTGCCAAGCGCTGGTAAAGCGTGAACAGCGTGGGGTGTTGTTTCAGTTCAACCTGGAAGTCATGCAGCCGTTCAGTGCACTCCAGGGACGCCTGCGCCCAGGCCGCCCCTGGCCTGGTCGTGGTCAGGAGATGCAGCAGGTAGCCGAAACTCTCCAGGCGCCCATGGATTTCGTCCATGGCCAGCACCAGGTCATCCCAGGTGGGAAAGGGGGTCTGGGTCCTGATGATATCGGCCACTTGGGCGCGACTTTCCACCAGGATCCGGTCCAGGGCCGGCGCGAAATGCCGGGCCTGGATGTGGGCAAACGGGGGCAGGTCATAGGCCTGCAACAGCGGATTGTCAGCGTCGAGCATGGGAGCCTTCCTGTCAGTCTGTACATGCTGGACAGTCTGTAAAGGAAGGGCCCGGGCCCGGTGGTAAATATGTATCGCTTCCGGACCGGGCGGCCCGGAAGGTGATGCCGCAGATGTCAGTCGGTTTTTTTCTTCAACTTGGGGTTGGGGAAAAACTGCACCGCCTGGACCTTGGCGTCCGGCACCTTGGGCGCCGGGGTGTTCACGCGGGTGCCCAGTTCCTTCGGCACTGACAGGCCTTGCTCGTTGAGGGTGTCGGAATAACCGCAGGCCACGCATTCGCGGTGCGGCACGCCGTCTTCGTTCCACATCATCAACTTGTCCGGCTCACTGCACGCCGGGCAGACCGCCCCGGCGATGAAGCGTCGTTTGGTAATCACAGGCCCCTCGCTCATGCTGCCGCGTCCTCGGTCAGGCCGCTATGGCGCAAGAGTGCGTCAATCGACGGCTCACGGCCACGGAAGTCGACGAACAGCACCATCGGTTCCTGGGAGCCGCCACGGGCCAGGATTGCCTCGCGGAAGGCGCGACCGGTGGCTGCGTTGAGCACGCCGTCCTCTTCGAACTTGGAGAACGCATCGGCCGACAGCACTTCCGCCCACTTGTAGCTGTAGTAGCCCGCCGCATACCCGCCGGCGAAGATGTGGGCGAAGCTGTTGGGGAAACGGTTGTAGGCCGGCGGACGCATGACCGACACCTCGTCGCGCACGCCTTCGAGCACTTGCAGCACGCTGCGGCCATCGCCGTGGGTGGCATGCAGCTCGAAGTCGAACAGCGAGAACTCCAGCTGACGGACCATCATCAGGCCGGACTGGAAGTTTTTCGCCGCGAGCATTTTTTCCAGCAGGTCCTGGGGCAGTGGTTCGCCGGTTTCATAGTGGCCGGAAATCAGCGCCAGGCCTTCGGGTTCCCAGCACCAGTTCTCCATGAACTGGCTTGGCAGTTCCACGGCATCCCAGGCCACGCCGTTGATGCCGGACACGCCAGCGTGCTCGACGCGGGTCAGCAGGTGATGCAGGCCATGGCCGAACTCGTGGAACAGGGTGGTGACTTCATCGTGGGTCAACAGCGCCGGCTTGCCGCTGTCGGCCGGGGTGAAGTTGCACACCAGGTTCGCGACCGGGCTCTGCAGGACGCCTTCGAAGGTGCGACGACGGTCGCGGGCGCCGTCCATCCAGGCGCCGCCACGCTTGTTGGCGCGGGCATAGAGGTCGAAGAAGAAGCGGCCGACGTGTTGGCCGTTTTCCTTGATTTCGAACAGGCGCACGTCCGGGTGCCAGCTGTCGAAGCCTTTCAGTTCGGCGATCTCGATGCCGTAGAGACGCTGGACGATGGCGAACAGGCCGCTCAGGACCTTGTCGATCGGGAAGTAGGCGCGCAGGGCTTCCTGGGCCACGCTATAACGCTGCTGGCGCAGTTTTTCACCGTAGAAACCGCTGTCCCAGCTTTGCAGGTCGGGGCAGCCCTGTTCGGCGGCATAGGCCTTGAGCTGTTCCAGGTCCTGGGCCGCGAACGGCTTGCTGCGCTTGGCCAGGTCACGCAGGAAACTGAGGACCTGATCGCTGGATTCGGCCATCTTGGTCGCCAGGCTCAACTCGGCGAAGTTGGCGAAACCGAGCAATTGGGCCAGTTCCTGACGCAGGTCGAGGATCTGTTCCATCACCGGGCCGTTGTCGTTCTGTCCGGCGTTCGGGCCCTGGTCCGAGGCGCGGGTGCAGTAGGCGGCGTAGACTTCTTCGCGCAGGGCGCGGTCTTCGGCGTAGGTCATCACTGCGTAGTAGCTGGGGAATTCCAGGTTGATCAGCCAGCCGTCCAGCTCCTTGGCCTGGGCAGCGGCGGCCATTTGCGCCTTGGCCGAGTCGGTCAGGCCGGCGAGGGCAGCTTCGTCGGTGACGTGCTTGGTCCAGGCCTGGGTCGCGTCCAGCAGTTGATTGGAGAAGCGGCTGCCCAGTTCGGACAGTTTGCTCTGCACCTCGGCATAGCGCTTCTGCTGCTCGGGCGGCAGGTCGATGCCCGACAGGCGGAAATCACGCAGGGAATGTTCGAGGATGGTTTTCTGCGCCACGTCGAAACCGGCGGCTTCCGGGCTGTTCGCCAGGGCTTCGAAGGCCTGGAACAATTCGCGGTTCTGGCCCAGTTCGGTGGAGTAGGCACTCAGCGCCGGCAGGCAGGCCTCGTAGGCTTCGCGCAGTTCCGGGCTGTTGCGCACGGCGTTCAAATGACTGACCGGGCTCCAGGCGGCGCCCAGGCGATCATTGAGCTCGTCCATCGCCAAAACCAGGCCGGCCCAGGTAGGCTGCTGGACTTGGGTCTTGAGGATTTCGGCAATGGCCGCACGGTTATCAGCCAGGATCTGCTCGATGGCCGGTTGCACGTGCTCGGCACGGATCGCCGAGAATGGCGGCAGGTCATAGGGCTGCAAAAGAAGGTTGTTCACGCTCACGGTCGACACCTTGGCTGGAAGAAACATCGGCCCATCTTAATTACAATCGGCGTTCACCGCAGCTAGCAGCGCCTATCACCGGACAAGAGAGAGCCTATCGTGACCCTTCGCACGTACCAGAACCACAGCCCGCGGCTAGCCCGTGGCGCTTTTGTCGACAGCACCGCGGTGGTGATCGGCGACGTCGAAATCGGCGAAGACAGCTCCGTCTGGCCGCTGACGGTCATTCGCGGCGACATGCACCGCATCCGTATCGGTGCGCGTACCAGTGTCCAGGATGGTTGTGTGCTGCACATCACCCACGCCGGGCCCTTCAACCCGGATGGCTTCCCGTTGCTGGTCGGCGACGACGTGACCATCGCCCACAAGGTCATGCTCCATGGTTGCTCGGTGGGCAGCCGTGTGCTGATCGGCATGGGCAGCATCGTGATGGATGGCGCGGTGGTCGAAGACGACGTGATCATCGGTGCCGGCAGCCTGGTACCGCCGGGCAAGCGCCTGGAAAGCGGCTTTTTGTACGTGGGCAGCCCGGTGAAACAGGTTCGGCCGCTGACGGACAAGGAACGCGCGTTTTTCACCTACAGCGCGGCGAACTACGTGAAGCTCAAGGACCTGCATCTGGCCGAAGGCTACGACCAGGCCTGAATCGTCCCGCCATTGCCCAGGAAATGTCATGCATTACCAAACCGTACTCTTCGACCTCGACGGCACCCTCACCGACCCGCGCGAAGGCATCACCCGTTCGATCCAGTTCGCCCTGGGTAAATTGGGCATCGACGAGCCCGACCTCACCCGCCTCGAGCACTTCATCGGTCCACCACTGTTGCAGGCCTTCATGCAGTTCTATGACTTCGACGAAGCCAAGGCCTGGGAGGCGGTGAATTTCTATCGTGAGCGCTTCAAGGTCACCGGCCTTTATGAGAACCGTGTCTTCGACGGTATGATGCCGCTGCTGGAAACCTTGGGCGGCCAAGGGCGCCAGTTGTACATCGCCACGTCCAAACCCTGGGTCTTCGCCCGGGAAATCGCCCGCCACTTCGACTTCGCCCGGCATTTCAAGATGATCTACGGCAGCGAACTGGACGGCACCCGTACCAACAAGGTCGAGCTGATCGCCCACCTGCTGGCCGAAGAAGGCCTCGACCCGGCCAGCACCCTGATGATTGGCGACCGCAAACACGACCTGATCGGCGCCCACAGCAATGGCCTGGATGCGGCAGCGGTCGGGTATGGGTTTGGCAGCCACGAAGAACTCAGCACCGAGCGCCCGGCGTATCACTTCCAGACGGTGGAGGCGTTGCATCAGGCGTTTTTGCTGCGCTGACTGGATCGTCATCGCGAGCAAGCTTGCTCCCACAGGGGGTGGGGCTGCTCGCAACATTTGTGAACAGTGGCAATCCTCTGTGGGAGCGAGCTTGCTCGCGATGGCGGCAGCCCAGACACCCCCCGGCCTCAAGGTGTAGCGGTGATTCAGGCCCTGAACTGGCTGGGCGCCACGCCGCTCCAGCGCACGAAGGCATGGCGGAAGCTGGCGGTTTCGCTGAAGCCCAGTCGTTCGGCGATTCGATAGATCGGCAATTGGTCCTCGCAGAGCATCTGCTTGGCCCGCTCGAAGCGCAGTTCGTCCAGCAGCTCCTGGTAGCTGCAGCCCAGGTCCTTGAGGTGGCGGCGCAAGGTGCGCGCCGAGCAGTTCATCTGTTCGGCCAGGCCTTCCAGGCCGGGGGCGGCGTCCAGTTGGGTCTCGAGCAACTGGCGGATCCGTCCCAGCCAGGCTTGGCGTCCGGTGAATTCGGTGTTCTGCCGACGACAGCGTTCGGCCATGGCGTGATGGGTGATGGGGTCGGCCAGGGGCAAGGGTTGGTCGAGCCAGTGACGGTCGAAGGCGAAAGCGTTATCGATGCTGTCGAAGCGCACCGGGCAGTCGAAGAGCGTGGTGTAGCGCGCCTGGTAGTCGGGCGCCGGGTGTTCGAAGCGCGCGGCGTGCAACGGCAATGCATGGCCGAGGAGGTCGTTGCAGATCACCTTTAGCGAAACCATGCAGAACTCGGCGTTGAACACCGCCAGGGCCGGGTTCTCCCGATAATCGTTGGCGCTGAACCAGATGTGCTCGCCATCGTCGTCCAGATTCAGCTCGTAGAGTGTTCCCAACAGCGCCGGGTAGCGCAGTGCCAGGCGCAAAGCGTCACCTAAGGTGGCACTGGTGAGCAGGGCATAGCCGAGCATGCCGTAGGACGAAACGTGCATGCGCAGGCCCAATTCCAGGCCGATATCGCGCTTGAGGGCCACGGCGTTGGCGCAGACCTGCATCTCCTGGTTGGTGGTGATGCGCGTATCGGCCCGGCTCAGGTCCGCCGCGCTGATGCCGCTGCCGGCCAGCAAGGCATCGCTGGGCAAGCCTTCGTTTTTAAAGGTGCTCAGTACCAGTGAGACGGCGTTGAGGGTGGTGAGGTGGGAATGCAGCATGTTCGTTTCCAGCCTTGGGGAGGCTGGAGGTCGAGCAAATTGCATGCCGCGGGTGTGGTACAGCGATTGTGGCGAGGGCATCTATCGGTGGCGAGTGGGCATCAACGTTAGAGCAGCAATCCATCAATCGGCCTGCACCGAATAAACCGGTCCCCAAGTTGAATGGCCAGTGGATTTTTTAGCCAGTACTTTTAAAGGGCGGTAGGTCAGTTGTTTGAGCACCTCGGCCATCTTAGGAAAACCGTAATCTGCAGCATTTAACACCTGCAAAACCTGATCAACCTCGGCGATCAGTTTTACCAGCCTGACTTGCTGAAGCTCACAGCGCATTTGGCTCTGCTGAGTTTGCCGGCAGCTTCCCTCCTTATATTCAAAACTCGGTGGATCAGCAAAGAAGCCATCGATCAGTACCACCTCGCCTGCCGCTACATCAAATGAGGCAAAGTCCTTGGACAAATGAGCAGATACCGTCCTGCCTTCAACATCGCGCTGTTGGATAGTTTTTTGCCAGCCTGCGGGAGACGTTTGGCGCCGTACCTCGTAAGAGTATTTGCCAGTGCTCACGCACTCGCCATTGACAACACGAACTGCAGTACAACGCTCCTCTTGGACCGTATCGGTCGTGTAACTGGCATCCTCCCATCGCTCGCCACGGTCATACTCAACGAAGCTCTTGGGCGAGAGGGTGATATAGCCCAAGCTTGAAGCCCGAATACCGTGGTCACCTGGGGGCTCATAGGCGCTTGTCCTCGGTACGTCATAGCTGACGCCGCTGATTGTATAGTGGCCAGGATCTATCAAATAAATCTTGTACAGTGTACGGCCAAATACAACTTGAAAATAAGAACCTTGCGGAGAGCCGATGGCGGTTTTCTGAGTATCGTAGCCGACTTTAAACTGGGCATTGGAATCCTGTGTGTTCGTCCATTCGGTGACGGCCGAACGCAATTTTAGAAACTCCATTGTTGAATCATTGTTTTGGAAGTCTGTGTTCAAGCTATCCAGGCTTGCGGTGGGTACCACTAATACCACCTTGCCCGTCGACTTGGCGTCAGCGAAAAGTTGGTCTTCGCGCTTCTGAAGCTCAATAGCTTCGGCGTCCGGCCCCGAGTCTTGCATTATATCGGTTTGGGCAATAGGTTGAATGGGGGCGATGGGGGCACACCCCGCCAACAACGAAATGCTGGCCGCCATGACAGCAACCGGGCTTAGGGAGCGCAATAGGGAGATCATGTTCAGCAGCATCCTGCGGCTTTAGTCAATGCGGTGCACTGGGTGGAGGATAGTTTTGGGCTATTGAAGGCGCGAGCGTGGCGTATCCATCCGGCGCCGACGCCAGAAAAGTCGAAGGCTAAAACCGGGTAGGCATTACTGATTTCCATAAAAACAATTCCATTTGAATAGTTGAATTTTTCCAAGGTGACCAAGTGCCCAGGTTTATTTTCGTGATTCGCTACGAGTCATGGTCAGCCCGAGAGGCACTTCCCGTTTTTTAGTTGGCATCTATAAAGCAAGGGCCAAAAAAATAAAGCAATAGTGTGTCTGGGCTATTGCCTTGCCTGCTGCCGATGTGTGTCAGCAGCGCCGCCATGAGGATCGGCGTAATTATGCCCATTTATCGCCGCAGTTTTTAGATCGGACGGGCACTGCTTTAAGCCGATAAGCAGTACCCGGTTCAGGCAATTGCTCAGCGCTGAGGGTGACTCAGCGGCATGGGCCTTCCAACTCGAAGGCCGCCCAGGTTAATGCTGGGCCAGTGTCAGGATAATTCGCCACACAGGTCCAGCTCAACCAGCCGCCGCACCTCTTCCACCGGCAACCCTGCGCCGATCAATGCCTGCAGCTTGCCGAACGCTGCCTCGCGGGTCATGCCGCCGCCGGACAGCACGCCGACACCGCGCAAGCGGCTACCGGCTTCATACACGTCCAGCTCGACGCCACCTTCGTGGCATTGGGTCACCGCCACGACCACCACGCCGCTGTCCCGCGCTCGCTCGAGGCTGGCGAGGAAGGCTGGGTTGTCGCTCGGCCCGGTGCCGCTGCCGTAGCATTCCAGCACCAGGCCCTGGATACCGCTGCCCAGCAGGCCATCGAGGATCTGCGCACTGATGCCGGGAAACAGCGGCAGCGCCGCGATGTTCGCCAGTCGCTTGGGCTGGTTGTAGTTCAACTGCGAAGGCAGGGTCGGCGCCGGGGTGCCGCCGCCCTGGCGTTCCAGGCGCTTGAACGGGTGGCGACCGAAGCTGCGCACCTTCGCGCAACGGGTCGGCGCCAGCAGTTCACCGTGGAAGTACAAGTGCACGCCCGGCGCCAGGCCCTGGCCAAGGGCGACCAGGGCACCGCTGAGGTTTTCCCAGGCGTCGCTGTCGGCCACGCCGGCGGGCAGCATCGAGCCGGTGAAGCAGACCCGCGCATGCAGGCCCAGCAGTTGGAAGCTCATCGCCGCCGCGCTGTAGGCCAGGGTGTCGGTGCCGTGCAGGATCAGTACGCTGTCGCAGCCCTGCACGTCCACGGCATCGACCACCGCTTCGCGCAGTTGCTGCCAATAGGCCGGGGTCATGTTGGCGCTGTCGATCAACGGCGACATTTCCCGGAAGCGCCATTGCGGCACGACGAGTTCGGGTTGGCTGTGCAGGTAATCGCGCATCCGCGCTTCGAAACCGGATGCCGGGGCCAGGCCGTGGGCGCTGGCCTGCATGCCGATGGTGCCGCCGGTATAGAGCACCATGACGTGCTGGGCGGCAGGGTAGGTCGAGGAATTCATGGTTGTTCTCCGAGGACGAAAACGGCAGCTTTACTTCGCTGCCACAACATAAGGCCGAGCATGACGCCGACCCTACGCTGTGTCACGCCGGGCGCAGGGGATGCGCCCGGTTTTTTTACAATCGGCCTGCCGATCAGCGTTGCGCTGCGGCCACGCCAGCAGTCGCGGCGTCGGGCTTGGCAACCGGTGCCGACGGGGTGACTGGCCACGCCTTGCGGTCCAGGTCCAGGTCCGGGAACTTGCTGGAGTCGAACACGGGCACCTTGATGCCGGCCGAACGCTGGTCATCGTAGTCACGCAGGATGCGCATGCCGACCTTGAACAGCAGGAACAGCGCGATCAGGTTCACGAACGCCAGCAGGGTCATGGTGATGTCGGCGAACGCGAACACGGTGCCGAGGTTTTCGATGGCGCCCCAGAAAATCAGGACCAGGACCAGCGCGCGGTAGCCCATCAGGACCTTGCGATTGTCACCGATCATGAAGCGCAGGTTGTTCTCGCCCAGGTAGTAGTTGTAGAGGATCGAGGTGAACACGAACAACGACAGGGCCACGGAGATGAATATCCGGCCCCAGTCACCCACGACGGCTGCCAGGGAGTTCTGGGTCAGGGCAATGCCGTCGCCTTCGAAGCCTGGGGTGTAGAAGCCCGACAGCAGGATCAGCAGCGCAGTGCAGGTGCAGATCACGAAGGTGTCCAGGAACACGCTGAATGCCTGGACCACGCCCTGGGCGACCGGGTGCTCGACCGACGCGACGGCGGCGACGTTAGGCGCACTGCCCAGGCCGGCTTCGTTGGCGAACACGCCACGCTTGACGCCCATGACGATGGCGCTGCCGATCAGGCCGCCGAACGCCTGGTCCAGACCGAAGGCGCTCTTGACGATGGTCGCCAGCATGCCCGGTACATGTTCGAACTGCAGCACGATCACATAGAGGGTCACGGCGATATACGCCAGGGTCTTGACCGGTACCAGCAGGTCGGCAACCTTGGCGATGCGCTTGATGCCGCCGATGAATACCAGGCCCAGCAGCACCGCCAGGCCGAGGCCGGTGTAGGTGGTGTCAAAGCCGAAAGCGTTGTTCAGGGAGTGGGTCACGGCGTGGGCTTGCAGGCCGTTGAAGGCGAAGCCGAAGGTGACCAGCAGCAGGAACGCCATGATCATGCCCAACCAGCGTTTCTGCAGGCCGTGCTGGATGTAATACGACGGGCCGCCACGGTACTGGCCTTCGGAGTCGCAGCGCTTGTAGAGCTGGCCGAGGGAGCACTCGAAGAAGCTGCTGGACATACCGACCAGGGCGGTTACCCACATCCAGAACACCGCACCAGGGCCGCCGAGGGTCACGGCGATGCCGACACCGGCGATGTTGCCCGCGCCGACACGACCGGCCAGGCTGAGCATCAGGGCCTGGAAGGAACTGAGCTGGTCAGTGCTGCTTTTCAGGCTTTCACGGAACACCGTGAACATGTGGAAGAAGTGACGGAACTGGACGAAACGCGAGCGGATCGTGAAGTAGCCACCGAGCCCGACAATGAGCACGATCAGCACTTTCCCTGATAGGAAGTCGTTGATGACTTCGAGCATGAGTATTCCTCGCTGTTTTTTGTTTAAGCAAATGCTGGCCATTTGGAAACATCGCGTTACACCGGTCGGCGCGCGGCCCGACAGATGAGGCGAAGTTTCGTCCCGGTCCATTTTCGCGGGTTTGTTATTAGTTCGGTTTTCGCATGTTTAAGGGTCTCGTTGCGGACGACCGCTCATGCGAAGAGGGGCGGCACTATACCTATCAGTGCGGTGCCCGTCTGCACAGTTGTGGTGCGTCCGACGAAACGGACCCTTTGGAACACCTGGCCTTACGGTCAGGTTCTTGTGGGGGCGAGCCTGCTCGCGTTGGTTGGCGACACGGTTTACAACGGGCAGCGTGTCGTCGTTTATCGTGAGCAGGTTCCTTCCCACAGGTTCGGTCATCCCTGGCTGCTATCCATTAAAAAAAGGGCTTGGGGAAGATCCCCAAGCCCTCAAAAGGTGAGAGGTGTCTAGTCCCTCGACCTGGTGAGCGGTGGCCGTGTCGATCACGCTTTGAGCGGGACCAGACGCGGAGCAATCATGTTTTCCGGGCGCAGGATGTCGTCGAGCATGGCGTCGTCGAGCAAGCCTTCTTCGCGCACCAGTTCCAGCACGCCGCGGCCACTTTCCAGGGCAACACGGGCAATGCGGGTGGCGTTTTCATAGCCGATGTACGGGTTCAGGGCGGTGACCAGGCCGATCGAGTGCTCGACCAGTTCGCGGCAGCGCGCTTCGTTGGCGGTGATGCCGACGATGCAGTGCTCGCGCAGCATGTCCATGGCCCGTTGCAGCAGGCGGATCGAGTCGAAGATCTTGAAGGCGATCAGCGGCTCCATCACGTTCAGTTGCAGTTGGCCGCCTTCGGCCGCGATGGTCAGGGCCAGGTCGTTGCCGATGATTTGGAATGCCACCTGGTTGACCGCTTCCGGGATCACCGGGTTGACCTTGCCGGGCATGATCGAGCTGCCTGGCTGGCGGGCCGGCAGGTTGATTTCGTTGATGCCGGTGCGTGGGCCGCTGGACAGCAGGCGCAGGTCGTTGCAGATTTTCGACAGCTTGACCGCGGTGCGCTTGAGCATGCCGGAGAACAGCACGAAGGCGCCCATGTCGGAGGTGGCTTCGATCAGGTCGGCGGCCGGCACCAGCGGCTGGCCGCTGATGGTCGCCAGGCGCTGCACGGCCAGGGCCTGGTAGCGCGGGTCGGCGTTGATGCCGGTGCCGATGGCGGTGCCGCCCAGGTTCACTTCGGTGAGCAGTTCAGGCGCCAGGGTTTTCAGGCGTGCCAGGTCTTCGCTCAGGGTGGTGGCGAAGGCGCGGAATTCCTGGCCGAGGGTCATCGGCACGGCATCCTGCAGCTGGGTGCGGCCCATTTTCAGGACGTGGCTGAACTCTTCGCCCTTGGCGGCGAACGCCTGGATCAGGCTGTCGAGGCTGGCCAGCAACGCGTCGTGACCCAGCAGCAGACCCAGACGGATCGCGGTCGGGTAGGCGTCGTTGGTGGACTGCGCCATGTTCACGTCGTTGTTGGGGTGCAGGTACTGGTACTCGCCTTTCTGGTGACCCATGGCCTCCAGCGCGATGTTGGCGATGACTTCGTTGGCATTCATGTTGGTCGACGTGCCGGCACCGCCCTGGATCATGTCCACCACGAACTCTTCGTGGAAGTCGCCGCGGATCAATCGTGCACAGGCTTCGCTGATGGCGGCGTGCTTGGCTTCGCTGAGCTGCCCCAGTTCGCGGTTGGCGTCAGCGGCGGCCTGTTTGACCATTGCCAGACCGACCACCAGCTTGGGGTAATGCGAGATCGGGACGCCGGAGAGACGGAAGTTGTTTACCGCTCGTAGGGTCTGGATGCCGTAATACGCTTGCGCTGGTACTTCGAGTACGCCAAGCAGGTCTTTTTCTGTGCGGAATGATGCAGCGGAGGACATGACGGAAATCATCTCGATAAGGACCCGGTCTGAGCCGGAACGCTGTGGATCCTAGGCTCTGGGGAAAAATAGGGCCAATGCTGTTAAACACTGGCCTATGCAGATTCGGCATAATGCCGGTGTGACGCCGACGGTGCGGCGAACGTGTGACCTGTTTTGGTGCGTGTAGGGGAGGACGTGATGAATCTTGAAAGCAAGTGGCTCGAGGACTTCAGTGCCCTGGCCGCGACCCGCAGTTTCTCCCAGGCGGCCGAACGGCGTTTCGTGACGCAACCGGCATTCAGCCGGCGAATTCGCAGCCTTGAAGCTGCGCTGGGGCTGACCCTGGTCAACCGCTCCCGTACGCCCGTCGAGCTCACGGCGGCGGGGCAGTTGTTCCTGGTGACGGCGCGTACGGTGGTGGAGCAGTTGGGCGAAGTGCTGCGCCATTTGCATCACCTGGAAGGCGGGCAGGGCGAAGTCATCCAGGTGGCCGCCGCCCACTCCCTGGCGCTGGGCTTCTTCCCACGCTGGATCGCGCAACTGCGCAACGAAGGGATGAACATTGCCACGCGGCTGGTGGCGACCAACGTCGGCGACGCTGTCCACGCCCTGCGTGAAGGTGGCTGCGATTTGATGCTGGCCTTCTACGATCCAGATTCGGCCATGCAGATGGACCCGGAGATCTTTCCGTCGCTGCACCTGGGCCAGACCGAAATGCTCCCGGTGTGCGCCGCCGATGCCAATGGCGACCCGCTGTTCGACCTTGAAGGCGAGTCCAGCGTGCCGCTGCTGGCCTACAGCGCCGGGGCGTTCCTGGGGCGTTCGGTCAACCAGTTGTTGCGCCAGCGGGCGCTGCGGTTCACCACGATCTACGAGACGGCCATGGCCGACAGCCTGAAAAGCATGGCCCTGGAAGGCCTGGGCATCGCCTGGGTGCCGCACCTGAGCGTACGCGCCGAACTGGCCCGGGGCGAACTGGTGATCTGCGGTGGCACGCAATGGCACGTGCCCCTGGAGATCCGCCTGTACCGCTGCGCCCTGGTGCGCAAGGCCAATGTGCGGCTGTTGTGGCGCAAGCTCGAAGGCGGCGCGGCGCAGGGTGCCATCGGATCCTGACAATAACGGAAACCCCTCCGGTGGGAGCGGGCTTGCTCGCGAATGCGGAGTGTCAGTCGCCACCTACATGACTGACACCCCGCATTCGCGAGCAAGCCCGCTCCCACAGGGGATTTATGCTGTTCCCTCGCTGACCTGCGAGTCAATAAAACCGCCACTTCACCCCAAATGACAGATGGTCGGCGAAAGTGCGTTTAACGCACCATTTTCGGTATACTGCCCGGCCTTCGGTCGGTTCGCCCGGCCATCATTCGTACAACAAGCCACGCCGGTTTCCTGCGTGGCTTGTTGTTTTTTGACGCGCCTGCGGGCGCCCAGAGAGAAGAGGCACGACGATGAGTGCACTGGTTGGCGTGATCATGGGCTCCAAGTCCGATTGGTCCACCCTTAGCCACACCGCCGATATGCTGGAAAAGCTCGGCATCCCTTACGAGGTGAAAGTGGTCTCCGCCCACCGTACCCCGGACCTGCTGTTCCAGTACGCCGAAGAGGCCGAGGCACGTGGCATCGAGGTGATCATCGCCGGTGCCGGTGGCGCGGCCCACCTGCCGGGCATGTGCGCGGCCAAGACCCACCTGCCGGTGCTGGGCGTGCCGGTCCAGTCGTCGATGCTCTCGGGCGTCGACTCGTTGCTGTCGATCGTGCAGATGCCCGCCGGTATCCCGGTCGCGACCCTGGCCATCGGCAAGGCCGGCGCGATCAACGCGGCCCTGCTGTCGGCGAGCATCCTGGGCGCCAAGCATCCACAGTTTCATACCGTGCTGAAAAAATTCCGCGCTGAGCAGACAGACAGCGTCCTGGACAATCCAGACCCACGCATTGCCTGAGGTTGTTGACGAATGAAGATCGGTGTAATCGGTGGCGGCCAGTTGGGTCGCATGTTGGCCCTGGCAGGTACGCCGCTGGGGATGAACTTCGCTTTCCTGGACCCGGCGCCTGACGCCTGTGCCGCGGCGCTGGGTGAACACCTGCGGGCCGACTACGGCGACCAGGATCACCTGCGCCAATTGGCCGATGAAGTCGATCTGGTGACCTTCGAATTCGAAAGCGTCCCGGCCGAAACCGTGGCCTTCCTGTCCCAGTTCGTTCCGGTCTACCCGAGCGCCGAAGCCCTGCGGATCGCCCGTGACCGCTGGTTCGAAAAGAACATGTTCAAGGACCTGGGCATCCCCACGCCGGCCTTCGCCGACATTCAGTCCCAGGCCGACCTGGACGCCGCTGTCGCCGCCATCGGCCTGCCCGCCGTGCTCAAGACCCGTACCCTGGGTTACGACGGCAAGGGCCAGAAAGTCCTGCGCAAGCCTGAAGACGTGGTCGGTACGTTTGCCGAGCTTGGCAGCGTGGCCTGCCTGCTGGAAGGTTTCGTGCCGTTCACCGGGGAAGTCTCGCTGATCGCCGTGCGCGCCCGCGATGGTGAAATCCGCTTCTATCCGCTGGTGCACAACACCCACAAGGACGGCATCCTCAAGCTGTCCGTCGCCAGCACCGATCATCCGTTGCAGGCCCTGGCCGAGGACTACTCCAGCCGGGTGCTCAAGCAACTGGACTATGTCGGTGTGATGGCGTTCGAGTTCTTCGAAGTGGACGGCGGCCTCAAGGCCAACGAAATCGCGCCGCGGGTACACAACTCCGGGCACTGGACCACCGAAGGCGCCGAGTGCAGCCAGTTCGAAAACCACCTGCGGGCGGTGGCCGGGCTGCCACTGGGGTCGACCGCCAAGGTCGGTGAAAGCGCGATGCTCAATTTCATCGGCAAGGTTCCGGACAGCGACAAGGTCCTGGCGATTGCTGACTGCCATTTGCATCACTACGGCAAGGCGTTCAAGGTCGGGCGCAAGGTCGGTCACGCCAACCTGCGCTGCGCTGACCGGGCCACGCTGGCCCAGCAGATCATCAAGGTCGAGACGCTGATCGCCGAACAATAATCTGGAACGGCGGTGGAACCATTCGTCGGCTAATCTTTCTCATGGCTAAGTGCCAAAGCCTGACCGGGCTTTGGCTTAGCGACTCAATGAGAGAGGAAATGCCATGGGAATCATCGGAACCATCTTTATCGGCTTGATCGTTGGCCTGCTGGCGCGCTTCCTGAAACCGGGCGATGACAGCATGGGCTGGATCATGACCATCCTGCTCGGTATCGGCGGTTCGTTGGCAGCCACTTACGGCGGCCAGGCCCTGGGCATCTACCAGGCCGGCCAAGGCGCAGGTTTCATCGGCGCCCTGGTGGGCGCGATCGTGTTGCTGGTGATCTACGGCCTGATCAAAAGAAACTGATCCAAATGCAGCAAGGCCCTCTCCGCGTGGCGAGCAGAGGGGGCTAGAATGCTCGGCGTTTCACTTTCCATTCATTGCCGAGCCCTTTCATGCGCCGTCTAGTATTGACCCTTCTTCTGCTGGGCAGTGGCCTGGCCCATGCCGCCGAGCTGCCGGAAACCGACTGGCTCGAATTGATGCCCAAGTCGGACCAGAAAGCCCTCGAGGCCATGCCCGAGATTGACCACAACTCCCCGGAAGCCAACGGCACCTTCACCGAAAAAGGCGGCCTGAAACAAAGCAAGGGTTTGCCGGCGGTGATGTATTCGACCAAGACCGTGGCGGCGATGAACGACAAGCACATCCGCATCGGCGGTTACCCGGTGCCGCTGGAAACCGACGCCAAGGGCCGCAGCACGCTGTTTTTCCTGGTGCCCTACCCTGGCGCCTGCATCCACGTCCCGCCACCGCCGCCTAACCAACTGGTGCTGGTGCGCTATCCCAAGGGCCTGAAGCTGGACGACATCTACACGCCGCTGTGGGTGACAGGCACGCTGAAGATCGAAAAGGTCGACAATGACCTGGCGAGCGCGGCGTATGCGCTGGACGCGGACAAGGTGAGGGTGGTGCAGGAGGCGGATTTGTAGGGCGGCAGCTTGGCTTGACCCAAAACCCAATGTGGGAGCGAGCTTGCTCGCGATGGCGGTATGTCAGTCGACGCTGAGGTTGACTGTCCGTCCGCTATCGCGAGCAAGCTCGCTCCCACAGTGGTTTTTGTGGTGGGGGTTAGAGCGGCTTGCTGCAGATGCTCACCCCGAGGGTATGGCTGGCCTGCGGCAACAACGTCACCACGTCATCCATCACATTCGCCGTCTCGATGCACAACATGCGCTGCCAACCATCGTCGGCCATGTCGCTGAAGGCCTTGGCGCGTTCGGTCCAGGGGTTCCAGATTACCGCCGTGCGCGAACCGCTGCTGGTCAGTACGATCCGTCGTTCCCAGTGCGGGTCGATGATGCTCAGCGTCGGCGGGGTATCGAGGTAGATGCGGTCGGTCTCGCTGGCAAATGTCAGGTCGCCGGCCTGGGTGTGGGTATTCCAGTCGTCCAGGGTCTCGATGTAGCTCAAGCCATCCACCCCTTCGACCCGCACGTTGCGCACGTCGCTCACGGCGAAGTAGCTGTGCAGCGCCTGGCTGAGGCTGACGGTTTCGCTGCCACGGTTATGGCTGGTGAGGCGGATGTGCAGTTGCTCGTCCATCACGATGGTCAGCGTCAGGTCTACCTGATGAGGCCAGCCCGAGAGGCCGTTTTCAGGGTAGGGCAGCACGAATTCCACCTTGAGGCTCTCGCCTTCGGTTTCGATGCCCTTCAATTCCCAATCCATCGCCCGCACCAGGCCGTGGGCCGTGGCCGGGTCATTGGTCACGCGCATGGCCTGTACGCTGTCGGGGTTGCGCGTCAGGTTGCCGAACCACGGCCAGCACACCGGCACGCCCGCGCGGATGCTCTTGCCGGCCTTGAACGTGGCATGGTCGTTGAGCCAGATCAGTGGCGGCTGACCGTCCACTTGATAACTGAGGATGTGCGCGCCTTGCTGGGCCACCAGCAACTCGGCCTGACCGTGACGGATGCGCCAGGCGTTCAGTTCATCCAGTTTGACCGCTTCGACGTTGGGCGTAGGCATGTTGCAAATCTCGCTCGGGAACAGGGACTGCAATGGACCGCAAAACGGCCGCCGTGTTTAACGGGCGCGCGGCGGAACCGAGCGGGTACGACCGCTGCCGTCGATGGCGACAAAGACAAAGACCGCCTCGGTCACCTTGCGCCATTCACTGGACAGCGGATCGTCGCTCCAGACTTCGACCATCATCTGGATCGAGCTGCGGCCGATTTCCAGCGCCTGGGTATAAAAGGAAAGCTGCGCACCCACCGCCACCGGCACCAGGAACGCCATGCGATCGATCGCCACGGTGGCCACGCGTCCGCCGGCCACTTTGCTGGCCATGGCGGTGCCGGCCAGGTCCATCTGGGACACCAGCCAGCCACCGAAAATATCGCCGAAGCCGTTGGTCTCGCGAGGGAGTGCGGTGATTTGCAGGGCCAGGTCGCCCTGCGGGATTGGATCTTCTTGTTCGAGCTCTATCATGCCGGGGGGGCCTCTGACCCGTAACGCTGTCTGGTACTTCAGGTGAATAGCCGTCTTTGAAAAAAACGATTCAGCCCGAACATACTGCGTTCGTCACGTTTTTCGTAAAGGCGTGCCAAAGGGAAACTCTGCGAAACCGGCTGGTTCTGGTACTACGCCACCAACGACGTTTTCGCACAGCAACCCCTTACAGAGTACTGCAAGGTTGCGAGTATATCGGGCGATAGACGTCGAGACGACCACTCGGTTCTGATTTCGACTATCAAATACGCGCCTCTATGTGCTTTTTCGAACAATTTGCTATCGTGCCGGACCTGCCCAGGCCCCAACCCGTATTGCCAGGGTTGCAGAATCGACTATAAGAGAAGCCCTTGCCATGACCACTGCGCCTTCGAGCACGGCGATGCCCGCACAACCAGCACGTCCACTGACCCGCAACGATTATAAGACCCTGTCGCTTTCAGCGTTGGGCGGAGCGCTGGAGTTCTACGATTTCATCATCTTCGTGTTCTTTGCCACCGTGGTCGGCAAATTGTTCTTCCCTGCCGAAATGCCTGAGTGGCTGCGCCTGATGCAGACCTTCGGCATTTTTGCCGCCGGTTACCTGGCCCGGCCGTTGGGCGGGATCATCATGGCCCACTTCGGCGACCTGCTGGGGCGCAAGAAAATGTTCACCCTGAGCATTTTCATGATGGCGGTGCCGACCCTGATCATGGGCCTGTTGCCCACCTATGCGCAGATCGGCATGTGGGCGCCCATCCTGCTGTTGCTGATGCGGGTGATCCAGGGCGCGGCCATCGGCGGGGAAGTGCCGGGGGCCTGGGTCTTCGTTTCCGAACACGTTCCGGCGCGCCACATCGGCTATGCCTGCGGCACCCTGACCTGCGGCCTGACGGCGGGGATTCTGTTGGGTTCGCTGGTCGCCACGGCCATCAACAGCCTTTATACGCCGGTGGAAGTGGCGGATTACGCCTGGCGGATCCCGTTCCTGCTGGGCGGTGTGTTCGGGCTGTTTTCGGTGTACCTGCGCCGCTGGCTCCACGAAACCCCGGTGTTCGCCGAGCTGCAACTGCGCAAGGCCCTGGCCGAGGAAATACCGCTGCGGGCCGTGCTGCGCGATCATCGCGGCGCCATCGCGATTTCGATGCTGCTGACCTGGCTGCTGTCGGCCGGCATCATCGTGATCATCCTCATGACCCCGACGGTGTTGCAGACCGTTTACCACTTCAGCCCGACCACCGCGTTGCAGGCCAACAGCCTGGCGATCGTGTTCCTGAGCTTTGGTTGCATCGGCTCCGGCGTGCTGGCCGACCGTTTTGGCGCCGGGCGGGTATTTGTCTTTGGTAGCGGGTTGCTGCTGATCACCTCTTGGACCTTTTATCACAGCCTGTTCGACCATCCCGACTGGCTATTCCCGCTCTATGCGCTGAGCGGCCTGCTGGTGGGCACCATCGGCGCGGTGCCTTACGTCATGGTCAAGGCGTTCCCGGCCGTGGTGCGCTTCAGCGGCCTGTCGTTCTCCTACAACCTGGCCTACGCGATCTTCGGCGGCCTTACCCCGATGATCGTGACCTTGCTGTTGAAAGAGAGCCCGATGGGGCCGGCGTATTACGTGGCGATCATTTGCGGGATAGGGATTGTGGTGGGCGGTTATCTCTGGAAGAAGGGGCGCTAGGTCCGAATCGTTCGCTGACTGCACGGGCTTCATCGCGAGCAAGCTCGCTCCCACAGAGGGCTGCGCTCACCGCAAATCCCCTGTGGGAGCGAGCTTGCTCGCGATTGGGGCGGCATGAATCATCCTGTAAAACTCAATGCTGGCCTTTCATCCAATTGTCATATTTCAGCCATAGAGTGTTCACACGGCTTACCAATACTTGGCCGACTTAACACACCTATCTGCTAGGAGTAAGGCATGAAACTGAAGCGTTTGATGGCGGCAATGACGTTTGTCGCTGCTGGCGTCGCGACTGCCAACGCGGTTGCCGCTGTTGACCCTGCGATCCCGAGCTACACCAAGACCACTGGTGTGTCGGGTAACCTCTCCAGCGTCGGCTCCGATACCCTGGCCAACCTGATGACCTTGTGGGCCGAGAACTACAAGAAAGAATACCCGAACGTAAACATCCAGATTCAGGCCGCCGGTTCCTCCACCGCGCCGCCCGCGCTCACCGAAGGCACCGCCAACCTGGGCCCGATGAGCCGCAAGATGAAAGACAACGAACTGCAGGCCTTCGAACAGAAGTACGGCTACAAGCCAACCGCTATTCCGGTTGCCGTGGACGCCCTGGCCGTGTTCGTGCACAAGGACAACCCGATCAAGCACCTGACCATGGCTCAGGTCGACGCCATTTTCTCCTCGACTCGCCTGTGCGGCGCCAAGGCTGACGTCAAGACCTGGGGCGACCTGGGCGTGACCGGCGACCTGGCCAACAAGCCGGTGCAACTGTTCGGTCGTAACTCGGTGTCCGGCACCTACGGCTACTTCAAGGAAGAAGCCTTGTGCAAAGGCGACTACAAGCCAAACGTCAACGAACAGCCGGGTTCGGCTTCGGTCGTGCAGTCGATCAGCAGCTCGCTTAACGGCATCGGTTACTCGGGTATCGGCTACAAGACCGCCAGCGTGAAAACCGTTGCCCTGGCCAAGAAAGAAGGCGGCGAGTTCGTTGAAGACACCGAAGAAAACGCCCTGAACGGCAAGTACCCGCTGTCGCGTTTCCTCTACGTCTACGTCAACAAGGCGCCGAACAAGCCTCTGGCCCCGCTGGAAGCCGAGTTCGTGAAGCTGGTCCTGTCCAAGCAAGGCCAGGAAGTCGTGGTCAAGGACGGCTACATCCCGGTACCTGCCAAAGTCGCCGCCAAGGCACTGGCTGACCTGGGTCTGCAGGAAGGCGGCAACGTCGCCAAGCAGTAATACCTGAGCCCGGGCCAACACCCGGGCTCTCTGTGGGAGCGGGCTTGCTCGCGAATGCGGTGGATCAGTCGGCATCCATGTCGAATGGGCTGGCCCCTTCGCGAGCAAGGCCGCTCCCACAGACACGAATTTTCCGTCCGCTGCCGCTTCTAGCTGGCGGCGGATTTGTTGCGTCACTTCACTGTCATCTTTCTGTCATACAGGATCGCTAGGGTGTGCGCATGAATGATCTGGCCAACTCCACAATGACTACGACTTCCCCTCCCAAGCGCATTGACTTCAATACGCCTGAGTTGCAACGCAAGCGTCGCATCCGCGCGCTCAAGGATCGCCTGACCCGCTGGTATGTGCTGGTCGGCGGCCTCGCCGTCCTGGCGGCCATTACGCTGATTTTCTTTTTCCTGGCCTACGTGGTGCTGCCCCTGTTCCAGGGCGCGGACCTGACCGCCAAGGACTCGATCACCCCGGCCTGGATGCAAGACGCCGGCAAACCGCTGATGATCTCCATCGAAGAACAGAACCAGGTCGCCATGCGGGTTTCCGATAAGGGCCAGGCGCTGTTTTTCGACGTCAGCAGTGGCGCCGAACTGCGCCGCGTCGACCTGCCGATCCCGGCCGGCGCCAGCGTGACCGCCATTGGCGAGGACCAGCCCGGCAGCCCATTGGTGGCGATCGGTCTGTCCAACGGCCAGGCCTTGGTGTTCCGCCACACTTATAAGGTCACCTACCCGGACGGCAAGAAAACCATCTCGCCCGCCGTCGAATACCCTTACGGCGAGACGCCGATCGCCTTGAACGAACAGGGCGCGGCCCTGGAGCATGTGAGCCTCAACGCCACGGATTCGACCCTGCTGTTGGCCGGCTCCAGCGGCGCCCAGCTGCAAGTGCTGTCGCTCACCAGCGAAGAAAACATGATGACCGGTGAAGTCACCAGCGAGCAGACGCGTATCGACCTGCCGCAGATGACCGAGCCGGTGAAGAACATCTTCGTCGACCCGCGCCAGCAATGGCTGTATGTAGTCAACGGACGTGCCCAGGCCGATGTGTTCAGCCTGCGGGACAAGAGTCTCAACGGCCGTTACAAACTGCTGGAAAACGCCGACGCCCAAGTCACCGCCGCCACCCAGTTGGTGGGCGGGATCTCGCTGATCATCGGCGACTCCAAGGGCGGCCTGGCCCAATGGTTCATGGCCCGGGACCCGGACGGTGAGCAGCGTTTCAAACAGATTCGAACTTTCCAGATGGGCAGCGCGCCTATCGTCGAGATCAGCGCCGAAGAGCGTCGCAAAGGCTTCGTGGCGCTCGACGCCGCCGGCAAGCTGGGCGTGTTCCACAGCACCGCCCACCGCACCCTGCTGGTGGACCAGGTGGTCGACGGCCAGGGCCTGTTCGGCATGTCGCCACGGGCCAACCGCCTGATCGTCGAACAGGGCGGCAAGTTGCAACCGTTGACGCTGGACAACCCGCACCCGGAAGTGTCGTGGAGCGCGTTGTGGAGCAAGGTCTGGTACGAAAACTACGACGAACCTAAATATGTCTGGCAATCGACCGCCGCCAACACCGACTTCGAACCCAAGCTGAGCCTCTCGCCGCTGACCTTCGGTACCCTGAAGGCGGCGTTCTACGCGATGCTGCTGGCCGCGCCGCTGGCGGTCGCCGCAGCGATCTACACCGCCTACTTCATGGCCCCGGGCATGCGCCGCAAGGTCAAGCCGGTGATCGAGTTGATGGAGGCGATGCCGACGGTGATCCTCGGTTTCTTCGCCGGCCTGTTCCTGGCGCCGTATGTCGAAGGGCACCTGCCGGGTATCTTCAGCCTGTTGATGTTGCTGCCGATTGGCATCCTGGTCGCCGGTTTCGCCTTCAGCCGCCTGCCGGAATCCATTCGCTTGAAAGTGCCGGACGGCTGGGAAAGCGCCATGCTGATCCCGGTCATCCTGTTCGTGGGCTGGCTCTCGCTGTACATGAGCCCGTACATGGAAGCCTGGTTCTTCGGCGGCGACATGCGCATGTGGATCTCCCATGACCTGGGCATCACCTACGACCAGCGCAACGCCCTGGTGGTAGGCCTGGCGATGGGCTTCGCGGTGATCCCGAACATCTATTCCATCGCCGAAGACGCCGTGTTCAGCGTGCCGCGCGGCCTGACCCTGGGCTCCCTGGCGCTCGGTGCCACGCCGTGGCAGACCATGACCCGCGTGGTGATCCTCACCGCCAGCCCGGGCATCTTCTCGGCGCTGATGATCGGCATGGGCCGTGCGGTGGGCGAGACCATGATCGTGCTGATGGCCACCGGTAACACGCCGGTCATGGAAATGAACCTGTTCGAAGGCCTGCGCACCCTGGCGGCCAACGTGGCGGTGGAGATGCCCGAGTCGGAGGTCGGCGGCAGCCATTACCGCGTGCTGTTCCTGTCGGCCCTGGTGTTGCTGTTGTTCACCTTCGTCATGAACACCCTCGCCGAGCTGATCCGTCAGCGTCTGCGCAAGAAATATTCGTCGCTTTAAGAAAGGTAGAAGTCTGTGAAACAGAACTCCCTGAAAGGATGGTTCAAGAGCGGCGCCCCCGGCGTCTGGATCAGCGGTGGCGCGGTGTCCATCGCGGTCATCATGACCATTGGCCTGCTGGCGGTGATCGCTGTGCGCGGCCTGGGCCACTTCTGGCCGGCGGACCTGATCCACGCCAACTACAACGTGCCGGGCATGCCTGCGCACCTGGTGGTCGGCGAAGTGGTGCAGAAAGAAGAAGTGCCCCGCGAGCGCCTGAAAAGCGCCGGCCTGCCGGTGCCGGACGAAGGCCCCGAGTTCATGACCCGCGAACTGATCAAGGTCGGCAACCGAGACCTGAACGGCACTGACTTCACCTGGATCGTCGGCGATTGGCTGAGCAACCAGACCACACCGCCGGAACTGATGGCCATCGAGCGTCGTGAGTGGGGCAACTTCTACGGTTACCTGGTCAACGTCAAGGAAGGCGGCAAGGTCATCGCCGAGGGCGAAGCGGCCTGGCCGCAACTGCAGGCTCGCGTACAGCGGGTCAACCAGTTGGCCGCCGAACTCAAGACCCTGGAAAAAGTCGACATCGGCGCCATCAACGCCGGTCTGGAGCGTATCCGCCTGCACGGTCGCAAGCTGGAGCTGGACGGCAAACTCGATGCTTCGGCCCAGGCCGATCTGGAAAGCGAGCGCGCCGAACTCAACGCCCGTTACAAGGACATCGAAGCGCGCCTGGCCGACCTGCACGCGCAGTTCAACCGCGACAGCCTGACGGCCCGCGATGCCAACGGCAAGGAAGTGGAGATCGAAATCGGCAAAGTGGTGCACGCCTACCAGCCAAACGGCATGGGCACGTTCACCAAGCTGGGTTTCTATTTCAGCAAGGTCTGGGAGTTCCTCAGCGACGACCCCCGTGAAGCCAACACCGAAGGCGGTATCTTCCCGGCGATTTTTGGCACCGTGATGATGACCCTGATCATGGCGATGATCGTGACGCCGTTCGGCGTGCTGGCGGCGGTCTACCTGCGTGAATACGCCCGCCAGGGCCCGATGACCCGTCTGATTCGCATCGCGGTGAACAACCTCGCGGGCGTTCCAGCCATTGTTTACGGCGTGTTCGGCCTGGGCTTCTTCGTCTACGTGCTGGGTGGTTCGGTCGACCGCTTGTTCTTCCCCGAGGCCTTGCCGGCGCCGACCTTCGGCACCCCGGGCCTGCTCTGGGCATCGCTGACCCTGGCGCTGCTGGCGGTGCCGGTGGTGATCGTGGCCACCGAAGAAGGCCTGGCGCGGATCCCGCGTACCGTGCGCGAAGGCTCCCTGGCCCTCGGCGCGACCAAGGCCGAGACCCTGTGGAAAATCGTCCTGCCCATGGCCAGCCCGGCGATGATGACCGGCATGATCCTCGCCGTGGCCCGTGCCGCCGGTGAAGTGGCCCCGTTGATGCTGGTGGGCGTGGTGAAACTGGCCCCGTCGCTGCCGCTGGACGGCAACTACCCGTACCTGCACCTGGACCAGAAGATCATGCACCTGGGCTTCCATATCTATGACGTCGGTTTCCAGAGCCCGAACGTCGAAGCCGCGCGACCGCTGGTCTATGCCACGGCTCTGCTGCTGGTGCTGGTGATCGCCACGCTCAACCTGTCGGCCGTGTGGATCCGTAACCACCTGCGCGAGAAGTACAAGGCACTGGATAGTTGATGGTCTGTGGGAGCGAGCTTGCTCGCGAAGCTTCTGGCGGCCTCGAGGCCCCTTCGCGAGCAAGCTCGCTCCCACACTGATCGGCGTTCACTGGAATTTCATGGGGCCGCCACACAGGCGTTCCGAACCGAATTTGTTAGCACAGGGAGCCTCCCATGCAACACGAAGCACATACACACGGCATCAACATGTCGGCCCTGGGCCGCGACAAGCAGAGCCTGGATCTGGCGCAGGAAACCGTCGCCATCGAAGTACCCGGCCTGAGCCTGTTCTACGGCGAGAAGCAGGCGCTGTACGACGTCAGCCTGAATATCCCGAAACAGCGCGTCACCGCGTTCATCGGTCCGTCGGGCTGCGGCAAGTCCACCTTGTTGCGCACCTTCAACCGCATGAACGACCTGGTGGACGGCTGCCGCGTCGAAGGTGAAATCAACCTCTACGGCAACAACATCTACCGCAAGGGCGAAGACGTGGCCGAGCTGCGCCGTCGCGTCGGCATGGTGTTCCAGAAGCCGAACCCGTTCCCGAAAACCATCTACGAGAACGTGGTCTACGGCTTGCGCATCCAGGGCATCAACAAGAAGCGCATCCTCGACGAAGCCGTGGAATGGGCCCTCAAGGGCGCAGCGCTGTGGGATGAGGTCAAGGACCGTCTGCATGAATCGGCCCTCGGTCTGTCCGGCGGCCAGCAGCAACGTCTGGTGATCGCCCGCACCATCGCCGTGGAACCGGAAGTGCTGCTGCTCGACGAACCCTGCTCGGCCCTCGACCCGATCTCGACGCTGAAAGTCGAAGAGCTGATCTACGAGCTCAAGTCCAAGTTCACCATCGTCATCGTGACCCACAACATGCAACAGGCGGCGCGGGTTTCCGACTACACCGCGTTCATGTACATGGGCAAACTGGTGGAATTCGGCGATACCGATACGCTGTTCACCAATCCGGCGAAGAAGCAGACCGAAGACTACATCACCGGTCGTTACGGCTAGTCGAGGCGCGCACTGCGTTATCAGGATCAACATTTAACTGCTTGAAGCTTGCAGCTTGAAGCTTGCAACTTTCGCGGAGCGAACAAGATGATTTCGAAGGAAGGCCTTACTCACCATATTTCCGCACAGTTCAACGCCGAGCTGGAGGAAGTGCGCAGTCACCTGCTGGCCATGGGCGGGCTAGTGGAAAAGCAGGTCAACGACGCGGTGACCGCGCTGATCGAGGCCGACTCCGGCCTGGCCCAACAGGTGCGCGAAATCGATGACCAGATCAACCAGATGGAACGCAACATCGACGAGGAGTGCCTGCGTATCCTGGCCCGTCGTCAGCCGGCTGCGTCCGACCTGCGCCTGATCATCAGCATCTCCAAGTCGGTGATCGATCTTGAGCGGATCGGCGACGAAGCCACCAAGATCGCCCGTCGCGCCATTCAGTTGTGCGAAGAAGGCGAGGCGCCGCGCGGCTACGTCGAGGTTCGCCACATCGGCGATCAGGTGCGCAACATGGTTCGCGACGCACTGGACGCCTTCGCCCGCTTCGACGCCGACCTGGCGTTGTCAGTGGCCCAGTACGACAAGATCATCGACCGCGAATACAAGACCGCCCTGCGTGAGCTGGCGACCTACATGATGGAAGACCCGCGCTCCATTTCCCGGGTCTTGAGCATTATCTGGGTGCTGCGTTCTCTGGAACGTATCGGCGATCATGCACGCAACATCTCGGAACTTGTCATCTACCTGGTGCGCGGCACCGATGTGCGCCATTTGGGGCTCAAGCGGATGAAGGAAGAAGTTGAGGGCACCCCGTCCGAAACCGCTAATGTTCCGGGCGAAACTGACGATAAGTAAGATTGCCAAGAAAAGCGCCCGGCCTTCTGGTCGGGCTTTTTTTTGGATTTTTTTTAATCCAAAGCAGCACCCCGCGAACGAAAAGTCCCGGCGTGACTGACGGTTTTTTTGGCAATATGCCATCAGTAAAAGCGGTATGCTTGCCGGGATTTTTTAGAGGTGTATCTGGATGAGTAAGGTCAGTGTGTTGGTCGTGGACGATGCTTCGTTCATTCGTGACCTGGTGAAGAAGTGCCTGCGCAACTACTTCCCGGGCGTGCGTATCGAAGACGCGGTGAACGGCAAGAAAGCCCAGGCCCTGCTGGCTCGCGAGGCATTCGACCTGGTGCTGTGCGATTGGGAAATGCCGGAAATGTCCGGCCTGGAACTGCTGACCTGGTGCCGCCAGCAGGACACCCTCAAGGGCATGCCCTTCGTGATGGTCACCAGTCGCGGCGACAAGGAAAACGTGGTCCAGGCAATCCAGGCCGGCGTTTCCGGCTACGTCAGCAAGCCGTTCACCAACGAACAGTTGCTGACCAAGGTCAAGCATGCCCTGCACAAGGTCGGCAAGCTCGACACGCTGATGAACAGTGCCCCGACCAAGATGAATTCGGCGTTCGGTAATGATTCCCTCAGCGCCCTGACGGGCAATAAGGCGCCGGTTGCGGCTGTTGCTTCGGCGCCTGCGGCGAATCCGTTGGCCAAGCCGGCCGCCCCCGCAGCCGCAGCTGCCCCGGCCCGTGGACTGCTCAACAGCCCACCGGTCAAGGCGCCGGTAGCCGCCGCTTCGACGCCCAACCGTGGCCAAGGCCAGTTGCGCCTGTCCAGCGGCACCCAGCAATGCGTGATCAAAGCCCTGAGCCTCAAGGAAGCGCTGCTGGTGGTCAAGCGCACCGACACCCTGCCACAAGTGCTCGAAAGCGCGGTGCTGGACATGGAGCAGGGCGACAACGCCGAAACTGCCCGTCTCAACGGCTACCTGCACGCCATCGTCGCCCATGAGCAGACCCCCGACAGCGAATGGCTGCAACTGACGTTCCGCTTCGTCGACAAAGACCCGCAGAAACTCGATTACATCTCCCGCCTGATCGCCCGCGGCACGGCGCAGAAACATTTCGTGCCGGGTGCCTGATCCGGCGGCGACTTTGAGTCCGCTATCGCGAGCAAGCTCGCTCCCACAGTGTGCCCTATGCAAATCCCCCTGTGGGAGCGAGCTTGCTCGCGCTGGGGCTCTCCCTCCTGGTGGCGTCTCTGAAATCTGCCGCGGCCTGGCCGCCGGTCTGAACTGTTGTTCCTTACAGGTTTATTTTCCGCGGAGCTTCCCTAGGTTGTCGCGAGCGATCACTTTTCGTGAGCGCACGACAACAGGAGCTTACGATGATCAAGTTCATCGATCTGGAAGAAAGAAACCGGATTGCCGACGCATTCCGCCAGAATCAGGGCCCTCTACTCCCGGCTACGATTGATGAAGCCGTGGACGGGAAAGTCTCGCTTGCCGATATGGAAAAGGGATTGACCATTCGTTTCCCGTTTGTCGATGGGATGCGGGTGGGGGGGAGATATCACGTGTCTCTTTTGTCAACGCAGTCTACGTTTGGCCAAGGTGGATTAATCGAGGAGGAGAACCAGGATATTACTGTGGAGGTGCCGGCTGATCGAGCGCTGCAATTTAAGGGGCAGGAGGCTAGGCTGTCTTCTTCCTATAGCGAATTCGAAGAGCCGAATGCACCGGTCGCCCGTTTTTCTTTTGAGACGCTGATGTATCCGCCGCTGGTGGATGAGGCGGTTGACGGTGTTATCCCCGTGTCCGTGCTCTCGCAAGGTGCACATCTGAGAATCAGAGTTACACCGGTGTTCACGCAGGGCGCACTCGTTTCAGTCTATTGGTGGGGCTCCAGCGCCGATGCCTGCTTCGTCAAACACCTGACCATCGGCCCGGGCACGGCTGAGGACCTGATCCTGCCCATCGAACCGGCGTATCTGACGCCGATCAAATACGGCCATGCACGGATTATCTACACGGTGCAGTCTACGGCGGGTATCGAGACGTCTCCTCTTACGTCGCTAGAAGTGGCGGGTGACTTGGCGATGCCTGAACCGCTCCAATGGATGGATGGGCCTGCCAGCCATCGCTGGTTCCCCGAGTGGAACGGCAAGATTACGGTGCGACAGGAGACCCGGGGAATGGTTGCCGGAGATGTGGCGATATTGATGCTCTCGGTTGCGGCGCAATTCGTGTTTTTCTCGAGCTTTGTGCTGCGTCATCTTGTAAGAGCGGCGGACATCGATGCGGGTGAAATAATCTTTGAGGTGCCGGCGCCGGAGTTGCCTCAGGGAACAGTGGTCCAGATGTGGAGTATTGTCGATCGCCAGGTCGGCGGAGCTGTGGGGTCGCCCGACCTGGAGTTGAGATATTTTTAACCTACTGATCCAGCGGTGTCCGTCAGCACCATCGCAATTGAGCGCCACACTGCATTTGCCCTGAAGAAATCAGGGCAAGTGCAGATCCATTGGGCGCAGTCTTGTGCGAAGAGGCGCCAGCCTCGGCAAGTTGTGTCCACCCATTTTGAAACATTCGTCGACTACGCTGGTCCATCCCAGCTGCTAGGCTGCTGTGCAGGCCTTCATTTTCGACAGAACCTTTGCCCATGCTCGTGCCCCTGCTGTTTGCCTGTGGTCTTGTCCTGGCCTCCACCTCGGCCGTGGCCATGACGATCTACAAATCCACCGATGCCAATGGCGTGGTGTCCTATAGCGACCGCCCCAGCAAGGGCGCCCAGGTGTTCGTGTTCCGCGACCGCATGGTCGAACGCCTGGAGCGGCAGGTGTTCCTGGATATCAAGAAACAGAACGGCGCGGACGCGGTGTTCGTGCGCAACGATCTGTACGCGCCGGTGGAGATCGAGCTGAGTTTCGCCGGGTTGCGCAATGTCAGCGGGGCGCCGAGCCGGCCGATTCGTCGGGTGCTGCCGGCGCGCAGCAACCTGCGCCTGGCGCTGCTCACGGCCACCCGGCCCGGCAGGCCGCTGGTGTATACCCCAAGGTTCGAATATTCCCTGGGCGACCCCGCAGGCGCCGCCGAGGCCTATCGGTACCCGCTGCCTTGGCGCGGCGGGCCGTTCCGGCTGAGCCAGGGGGCCAACGGCCAATACAGCCATTACGGCCCGAAGAACCGCTACGCCATGGACATCGCCATGCCCGTGGGTACGCCGATCATCGCCGCGCGGGGCGGCGTGGTCATCAAGACCGAAAACGAGCAGACCGGCCGCGGGGACGACCCCGCGGGCAACTTCGTGCGGGTGCTGCACGATGACGGCACCATGGGTGTCTACCTGCACCTGCAGAAGGGTTCGGTGAGCGTACGGGAAGGGCAGCGGGTCGGGGTGGGCACGCCGATGGCGTTGTCGGGCAATACCGGCAACAGCTCAGGCCCGCACCTGCATTTCGTGGTGCAGCGCAATACCGGGTTGGGGCTGGTGTCGATTCCCTACCAGTTCAATCAGCCGGTGGGCGACTTGCCCAACTTTGCGTTGGGCAAGCAGTAGCCTCTGCACAAGCGAAGGCGCTTTTGTGGCGAGGGTAGTCGCCGGAAAGCGGTTGACACTCAATCGAGCATCAACACCTTCGCCAGGATGATCTTCGGCCCTTTCATCTTCTTGATGATGATCCGCAGGCCTTCGACTTCCAGCACTTCTTCCTCTTCCGGCACGCGCTTGAGGGTTTCATAGACCAGGCCGGCCAGGGTTTCGGCTTCGATGTGGTCCAGGTCGATCCCCAGCAGGCGCTCGACCTTGAACAGTGGTGTGTCGCCGCGTACCAGCAGCTTGCCCGGCTGGTAGGCCAGGATGCCGCGTTCGGCCTTGCGGTGTTCGTCCTGGATGTCGCCCACCAGCACTTCCAGCACGTCTTCCATGGTCAGGTAGCCGATGATGTTGCCGTCGGCTTCCTCGACCAAGGCGAAGTGCGAGCCGCCCTTGCGGAACTGCTCCAGCAACTGCGACAGCGGCATGTGCCGCGACACCCGCTCCAGCGGCCGGGTCAGTTCGGCCAGGTTGAACGACTCGGGAATGTGATCCAGGGCCGCCAGTTCCAGCAGCAGGTCCTTGATGTGCAGCAGGCCGACGAACTCCTGGCGCTCGCTGTCGTACACCGGATAGCGACTGAACTTGTGGCGACGGAACATCGCCAGGATTTCCTTGAGCGGCGCGTTGAACTCCAGCGTCACCAGGTCTTCCCGGGAGTTGGCCCAGTCCACCACTTCCAGCTCGCCCATCTCCACGGCCGAGGCCAGCACGCGCATGCCCTGGTCGCTCGGGTCCTGGCCTCGGCTGGAGTGCAGGATCAGTTTCAGTTCTTCGCGGCTGTAATGGTGTTCATGGTGCGGGCCGGGCTCGCCTTGGCCGGCGATGCGCAAGATGGCGTTGGCGCTGGCGTTGAGCAGGTAGATCGCCGGGTACATGGCCCAGTAGAACAGGTACAGCGGCACGGCGGTCCACAGCGACAGCAGCTCGGGTTTGCGAATGGCCCAGGATTTGGGCGCCAGTTCACCGACCACGATGTGCAGGTACGAAATGATGAAGAATGCGGTGAAGAACGACACGCCCTTGATCACTTCCGGCGACTGTACGCCGACCGCGCCCAGCAACGGCTCGAGGATGTGGGCGAACGCCGGTTCGCCGACCCAGCCCAGGCCCAGGGACGCCAGGGTGATACCCAGTTGGCACGCAGACAGGTAGGCGTCGAGCTGGCTGTGGACGGTGCGCAGGATGTGCCCGCGCCAGCCGTTCTGCTCGGCAATGGCTTCGACCCGGGTCGAGCGCAGCTTGACCATGGCGAATTCGGCCGCAACGAAAAAGCCGTTGAGCAAAACCAGGATCAGAGCGAAAAGAATCATGCCGAATTCGGCGAAGAGGGTGACGAGGGACAAGCCAGGGGAAGGGTCCATGATGGGGTTTTGCGGGTTCCGAATAGTCGTGGGAATTGGAAATGGGCGCCCGAAAAGGCAGGCGCAAGTCAGTCAATGTAGCGGCTGACTCGGCGATTGCCTAGGGGGCGTGCTCAATCAGCGGGGCGGTCGAGGCGTGCGCGAACCACCTGGGCCGGGGCGAAATGGCAGGTAAAGGTGCTGCCATGGCCGGGCACGCTGCTGATTTCCATGCGGGCGCGATGGCGCAGCAGGACGTGTTTGACGATGGCCAGGCCCAGCCCGGTGCCTCCCGTGTTGGAGTTGCGGCTGGAGTCGACGCGGTAGAAGCGTTCGGTCAGGCGCGGCAGGTGCTTGCTGTCGATACCGATGCCCGAATCGCGCACGCTCAGGTGCGCGCCTTGCTCATCGCCCCACCAGCGCACATGGATCCGACCTTGCTCCGGTGTGTACTTGACCGCGTTGAACACCAGGTTGGAAAACGCACTGCGCAGTTCCGCCTCGCTGCCTTTGAGCTGCACGGCCGGGTCGGCTTCCAGGGTAATGGTCTGCTGCTTGGGGCCGGACAGTTCCTGCGCATCTTCGGCAATGGTTTGCAGCAGGTCGTCGATGGGCACTGGCTGGTTGTCCGACGGGTAGTCGGTGGCTTCCAGCTTCGCCAGCAGCAACAAATCGTTGAGCAGGGTCTGCATGCGCCCGCTTTGCTGGTGCATCTGCTGCAAGGCCCGGGTCCAGCGCGGGTTCACCTCCTCGACGTTGTCGAGCAGGGTTTCCAGGTAACCGCAGATCACCGTCAACGGCGTGCGCAGCTCGTGGGAAACGTTGGCGATGAAATCCTTGCGCATCTGTTCCAACTGATGGATCCGCGTGACATCGCGCACCAGCATCAAGTGCTCGTTGTTGCCGTAGCGGGTGATGTACAACTGGATGCGTAACCGATCGTTGGTGGGCGAAGGGATTTCCAGCGGCTCGGCGTAGTTGGCTTGCTCGAAATATTCCTTGAAGCGCGGATGACGCACCAGGTTGGTCACTGGCTGGCCGCTGTCCTGGGGCGTCTTGAGGCCCAGCAGGGTCTCGGCGGCGCGGTTCCACCACTCCAGGTTGCCGTCGCTGTCGAGCATGATCACCGCGTCTTTCAGCGCGGCGGTGGACTCCTGGACCCGGTCGATCACCGCCTGCAGGCGGCCGCGAACACGCTGGTCGCGCCGTTGCAGGTGGTAGATGCTGTCGAACACCTCACCCCACAGGCCATAGCCGTCGGGCGGGGCTTCGTCGGGTTGGTGCAGGCGCAGCCATTCATGCAGGCGCAGCAATTGCTTGAGGGTCCAGGCCAGGTAAAGCCCCAACCCGGCGGCCAGGCTCCAGCCGTAATAACCGCTGATCAGGCCGATCAACAAACAACCGGTCACCAGCAACAACATGTGGCGAATCAGGGTGCCATGCCAGTTTTGATTCACGTGACGCGCGTCCTTGTCAGCTTGTCGGGCGGTAAGGGCTCGGATCAGGCCTTGGTCGAAAAACGATAACCGGTGCCGCGCACGGTTTGTACCAGATTTTCATAAGCATCGCCGAGGGCCTTGCGCAGGCGCCGGATGTGCACGTCCACGGTGCGTTCCTCGACGTAGACGTTGCCGCCCCAGACCTGGTCCAACAATTGGCCGCGGGTGTAGGCACGTTCCTGGTGAGTCATGAAGAATTGCAGCAGGCGGTATTCGGTCGGCCCCATCTCGGCGGGTTTGCCATCGATGGTCACGCGGTGACTGATCGGGTCGAGCAGCAGGCCACCGACTTCGATCGGCGCTTCACCATCGGTCGGCCCGGCGCGGCGCAGCACGGCTTTCAGGCGCGCCACCAGTTCCCGTGGGGAAAACGGCTTGGTGATGTAGTCGTCGGCACCGACTTCCAGGCCCTGGATCTTGTTGTCCTCTTCGCCCTTGGCGGTGAGCATGATGATCGGGATATCCCCGGTCAGCTCGTCGCGCTTGAGGCGTCGCGCCAGTTCGATGCCTGACGTGCCGGGAAGCATCCAGTCCAGCAGGATCAGGTCGGGCTTGCGGTCGACGATGATGGCATGGGCCTGTTGAGAGTTTTCTGCTTCCATGCAGTCATAGCCGGCCATCTCCAACGCAACGGCGATCATCTCGCGGATGGGTGCCTCGTCGTCGACGATCAGAATGCTCCTGCCAACCATGGGGTAATCCTCTTGTCATTTAACTGTCTTGCGCCGCATTAGATAACGGAATTATTGCAGTCGTGTGACAGTTATTTCCTGACCCGGCAGCAAGGGGGATCCTGGACTAAGCTTTTCAGTCCGAATCCTGACAACCACAAAAGAAGGTTTCCATGACTTACTTCACCCAATCCATCAAGGTACTGGCAGTCACGGTTGCCCTGGCGCTGCCGGCATGGGCATTCGCGGCTGAGCCGGCGATGGTCTCAAAAACGGGGGTGCTGACTGACCACAAGGAGATGACGCTGTATACGTTTGCCCAAGACTCGGGCGGCAAGTCGATGTGCAACGACAAATGCGCTGCCAACTGGCCACCGCTCATGGCCGAAGAAAATGACAAGCCCATGGGTAAATGGACCGTGATCACCCGCGACGACGACAAGAAGCAGTGGGCCTACAATGGCAAGCCGCTGTACACCTTCGTCATGGACAAGAAGGCGGGGGACGTCACCGGTGACGGCAAAATGAACGGCGCCTGGAAGGTCGCCAAACCCAACTGACCGCCCCGAAACGCTTTTGTGGCGAGGGAGCTTGCTCCCGCGGGGCTGCGAAGCGGCCCCAAAATCTTGCGGTCGCTGCGCAACCGAGCGGGAGCAAGTTCCCTCGCCACAAAGCCTTTCATGAGCCAAGGTTCAGTGTTGGGTCAGCGGCCTCAGCGAAACGCGTAATCCAGCACAATCCCCACGAAAATCGCCAAGCCGGCCCAGTGGTTGTGCAGGAACGCCTGGAAGCAACGCATCCGGTCCCTGCCACGGGTGTACCAGAACTCCCAGGCGAAGCACGCGGCAGCGGCCACCAGCCCCAGGTGGAACCAGCCACCCAGCTGGAATTTCGACCCGGCCAGCAGCAGGCAGCCCAAGGCCAGGCCTTGCAGCGTCAGGATGATCACCCGGTCAGCGTCGCCAAACAGGATCGCCGTGGATTTCACGCCGATGCGCAGGTCATCGTCCCGGTCGGTCATTGCGTAATAGGTGTCGTAGCCCACCGTCCACAGCAGGTTGGCGATATACAGCAACCACGCGGCCGCCGGCAGATGCCCGGTTTCGGCAGTGAACGCCATCGGCATGCCCCAGGAGAACGCCGCGCCCAGCACTACTTGCGGGTAGTAGGTATAGCGCTTCATGAACGGGTAGCTGAGCGCCAGCGCCAGACCCCCGAGGGACAACAGGATGGTTGGTGCATTGGTGCACAGCACCAGCAGGAAGCTCACGCTCATCAGCACGGCGAAGAACACCAGCGCTTCTTTCGAACTGATCTTGCCGCTTACCAGCGGGCGCTGCTCGGTGCGTTTGACGTGGCCGTCGACCTTGCGGTCGGCCCAGTCATTGATCACACAGCCGCCGGCGCGGGTCAGCACCACGCCGAGGACGAAAATCACCACGTTGGCGATGGACGGCGAGCCTTCACCGGCAATCCACAACGCCCACAGCGTCGGCCACAACAGCAGGTAGATGCCGATGGGCTTGTCCATACGGGTCAGTTGCACGAAGTCCCACGCCCGTGGATTCAGGCGATTCAAGGATTTGAGCAGTTGCACGTACATCAAACATTCTCCGAATAGGCGCGGGCGACGATCCACAAGCGTGGCAGGAAGATTTCCGCCACCAGCACGCTCAACGCACCGCGATCGAAACGTGAACGGCGACCCCACAGCCCGCTGGCGCGGACGTCTTGCGGCAACCCGGCCTCGGGGTAATGGCAAACCTCGATGGCCCGGCGCTGGAACGCCTGGTCGCAAAACAGCAATTCGCCCAGGGAGCGGCTGCCCAGTTCGTCCATTTGCAACCCGTCACCCTGCAAGGCGCTGCGCGCCGCCACACTGCGGGCGAACACCCAGGGCTGGTCGCGGCCGCGCAGATACACTTCGCGTACCCAGCCCTCGCTGCCCTCGGCCAGGTCCAGGGCGGCACATTCGTCGGCGCGCAAGGGCTGCCAGCCTTCGAACAGCGGCGTCACGCTGAAATGGCCGTCCGACAGGCGCGTGAGGCGCCGGGTCAGGGAGCCTTCGTCGAATAGCCAATCGAGTACACCCGCATCGGGGCGGGGCGACAGCAGGTGCTGGGGCAGCCATTGGAGTGTAGGAAATATCGAATTTGTATGCGGCACAGAGGTCTTGAATGGCAGCAAATGAGGCCGCGAGCTTACCATGTCGGTCGCGGGTTTTGACGGGCCTGGCCGGCTGCCCTGCTGATCGTGCTTGCATCTGTCGCGACCGATCAGTACAAAACGGCCCTGAGCCGGAAAATACCGGCCAAGGCCTGACATCTTGAGGAAGTATTGGAATGAAGAAGTGGCAATGTATTGTCTGTGGCCTGATCTATAACGAAGCTGACGGCTGGCCTGACGATGGCATCGCGCCCGGCACCCGCTGGGAAGACGTACCGGCAGACTGGCTGTGCCCGGACTGCGGCGTCGGCAAAATGGATTTCGAAATGATCGAAATCAACTGATCGTTTCATCAAATGGAGAGCAACATGAGCGCACCTGTCGTCATCGTCGGTACAGGCCTGGCCGGTTATAACCTGGCCCGGGAGTTTCGCAAGCTCGACAGCGAAACTCCGTTGCTGCTGTTCACTGCGGACGACGGTCGCTCGTATTCCAAGCCGATGCTCTCCACAGGCTTTGGCAAGAACAAAGACGCCGACGGCCTGAGCATGGCCGAGCCGGGGGCCATGGCCGAGCAACTCAAGGCCGAAGTGCGCACCCATACCCGCATCAGCGGCATTGATCCGGGCCACAAACGGCTGTGGATCGGCGAAGAGGCGGTGAACTACCGCGACCTGATCCTGGCCTGGGGCGCCGAAACCGTGCGCGTGCCGGTACAGGGCGATGGGGCGGACTTGATCTTCCCCATCAACGACCTGGAAGACTACGCACGCTTCAGGGCCGCGGCGGCCGGCAAGCGCCGGGTGTTGCTGCTGGGGGCCGGCCTGATTGGCTGCGAGTTCGCCAACGACCTGAGCCTGGGTGGCTACGAAGTACAACTGGTGGCGCCGTGCGAGCAAGTCATGCCGACGCTGCTGCACCCGGCCGCCGCGGCAGCGGTCCAGGCCGGGCTGGAAAGCCTCGGTGCGCGCTTCCACTTGGGCCCTGTGCTCAACCGCTTGCAGAAGGTCGCCGACGGTCTGGAGGCGCATCTGTCCGACGGCCAGGTGATCGCCTGCGACCTGGTGGTCTCGGCCATCGGCCTGCGTCCCCGTATCGACCTGGCAGCCGCGGCCGGCCTGGTGGTCAACCGCGGCGTCGTGGTCGACCGTCACCTGAAGACCTCTCACGCCAATATCTACGCCCTGGGCGACTGCGCCGAGGTCGACGGCTTGAACCTGCTGTATGTCATGCCGCTGATGAGCTGCGCCCGGGCCCTGGCCCAAACCCTGGCCGGCAACCCGACTGCCGTCAGCTACGGTCCCATGCCGATTACCGTAAAAACCCCGGTGTGCCCCTTGGTGGTGTCGCCGCCACCGCGAGGCCGCGAGGGCGTGTGGAGCATCGAAGGGCAGGGGGCGGACATCAAGGCGCTGTGCCGCGACGCTCAAGGCAACCTGTTGGGCTATGCCCTGACAGGCACGGCGGTGATGGAGAAACTGGCGCTGAACAAGGAGCTTCCAGCCCTGCTGGCGTAAATACTGGTCGTTCTGTCGCAAAAACCCTACTTTTGGTCCCACAAAGGTCGCCCGGACACTGGCGCCGTTTTCGGCACCGTGCCATCCTCACTCCCGTCTGCCGCAGAGTAGAGCCTGCGGCGCCTTAGGGGCTGTTCCAAAGAGAGCAGCACGGACATAACAACAAAAAAACCGTCAAAGGGGCTTCATTCATGCGTAAACCAGAACTCGCCGCCGCTATCGCGGAAAAAGCAGACCTCACCAAAGAACAAGCCAACCGCGTCCTCAACGCCGTCCTGGAGGAAATCACCGGCGCCCTGCACCGCAAGGACAGCGTTACCCTGGTGGGTTTCGGCACTTTCCTGCAACGCCACCGCGGCGCCCGCACTGGCAAAAACCCACAGACCGGTGAACCGGTAAAGATCAAGGCCAGCAACACCGTTGCCTTCAAACCAGGCAAGTCCTTGAAAGAAAGCGTCAACCCATAATTGCTACGAGTACCTCGGCCGGGGGAAAAGGAAGCGGCAATCAAAAGGGCATATCGATGAGTCGGTATGCCCTTTTTTGTGCGGGGTTGCTGGCTGTGGCCAGGCATCCAATGTATGGAGCTTGCTCGCGATAGCGGTGGGTCAGCTTGCTTCAATGGTGTCGGTACTGTCGTCATCGCGAGCAAGCTCGCTCCCACACTTGTTCGTCGCTATGCATGCCATCAGGCTTGACGCAGTTCCAATGTGGGAGCGAGCTTGCTCGCGATGACGTCCGCCTAGTCAGCGGAAGTCTTCGGCTGCGCCAAGATCTTCAAGGCCGCCTTGCGCGCTTCGATCGGCAATTCGCCCAGCTTTTCCACCGCCGCATAAAAGGCCACCCAATCACCGCCCTCCCGCCTGAACAGCGCCGCAAACGCCGGTACCCACTGGTCGTACAGCCCGAACGGCAATAGTCGCGCATTGTTCAGTGGCGCGTAGACCCAGGCGTCGTAGCGTTTGTCGCCCGCCCACTGGGTGTCGCGCATTTGCACATAGTCGGCACGCAGGCGCTCGAATTCCGCCGCTTTGCGGTGGCGCATCTGTTCGGCTGTCAGGGGCTGGGCGTAGAGGGTTTCCAGGCGCTGGCGGGTGTCGAGGATCAGTTGGATGAACTGGTCGCGCTGGCGCACCTGCTGGTCGTTGCCCGGCGCCAGCCCACGACTGGCACGCCATTGCCGGGTGCCTTCCTGCTCAACGAAAGTGGCGAAGGATTCATTGAATTCAGTGTCATCCTTTACATAAAACCGCTGGTGCGCCAGTTCATGAAAGATCAGCGTCGCCAGGCGTTCGTCGCCCCAGTGCATCATCGAGCTCAGGATCGGATCGTTGAACCAGCCCAGCGTCGAATAGGCCTCTACACCGCCAATCTCCACGTCCATGCCCTGCAAGCGCTGCAACGCGGCCTCGCCACGGGCGGCGCCCTGGCTGTAATAACCGCGATAAGCCACGCAACCGGCAATGGGGAAACAATGATTGCGCGGCGCCAGGGAAAATTCTGGCGTGGCAAAGACATTCCAGACTACGAATGGCCGGCCTATATCCGCATACAGGCGATAGCTTCGATTGTCCGGTAAATGCAGGTGATCGCTGGCAAACGCCCGTGCCTCGCGCGCCTTGGCCAGATGTGCCTTGAGTTGGGTATCGCGGGCGGGGTCGGCGATGACTTGGTCGATAGGCTCTCGGGCCTGTAACAACCGCAGCTGTCCGCCGACGAGCTGGCTGTAGTAACCGACGCTACTGCAACCGTTCAGTAACAAAAGCAGGAGGCCTGGAAACAAAATCTGGAAAACACGGTCGAGTAACCGATGGCTTGAACGCGGCCTGATCAATTGGAATCACCCTGGGAAGTCTGCCCACAGACTATCTCGCTTGCCTGGAGCTTCGCTATGCGCGTGTTGATGCTGACGAGTGGCCTGTTGCTGCTGACCGGTTGCGCCGGTTTGCCTGATCCTGATCCCTCCCAGGCGTGGATCGACCTGGGAAACCAGCAGGACACCGCGCTACAAGCGCTGGAAGTCGATGACAAGATGTCCATTGACCGGCGTTATTTCGAAGTGCAACCCGGCAGCCACGAGTTGACGGTGCGTTATCAATTTGCCGTCGAACCCGGCAACATCGGCCCCGATGCCGAGCCGCTGTGGCGCGATTGCCGGTTGAACCTGAAATTCAAGGACTTTAACGCGGGCCAACGTTACCAGCTACAGGCCGGCAGCATTGGTTTCCGACCGTGGGCCAAGCTTTACGATCAGCAGCGTAAAGTAGTGGGGCAGGGTACACCGGCGGGCTGCCAGCAAAGTTGATCAGCGTTATGCTCAAGACCTGATCATTCAGGAAACTCACGATGCGCCTTCACATGCTGTTAATGGCCTCCGTTGCCATGGGCGGTTGCACAGCGACCCCGCTGCCATCGGTCGACCCGAACATGGCCTGGGTCGATTTCGCGACGCCTACGCCGGGTGGCAAGGTACTGATGGCTGAAAAGCTGGATGGCCAGCGGCTGCGAGACGGGCGCTTCTTCCAGGTTTCGCCGGGTAGCCATGAATTGGAAGTGCGCTTCGACTTCGAGGTATTTGGTGGCGGTGGGCTGGGTTTGATGAGCGAGCCGCAAGAACGACTGTGTTATCTGACCGTGCGATACGATCATTTCAAGGCCGGCCAACGCTATCGCCTGGAGGCGCGTAACCTGGCATACACCCCAAGCGCCCGACTTTATAACGCCAAGCGAGAAGGCGTTGCCGAAGACCGACAAGCCCGCTGCATGCCATAGGGCCTCTTAGCGGTCGTTCTTCTGGTAGATGATTTTCTTCGTGCCGTTTTCGCAAGTGCCCACCACCATGTTCTGGTCGTGGACTTCATCATTCGTGACGATTTCCAGGGTATAGGACGACACGTTGTTGGCCTGGATCTTCGCTTCGATTTCCGCTTTTAGCTCTTCACAGGATTTGGGTGCGGCAAGGGCTGATGCCGCGAATGCGCAGCCGATGACCACCAGGGCTGATCGTTTCATGTTCGAATTCCTCGTGGCAGCGCGCACTGCCTGTGCGCTGAAACTGCAGGCTTCATTCGACCATAATTGCGCCAGGGTAAACAGCTCGACCGCATTCAATAAAATCGCAGCCTTCGCCAGCGTCGGCAAAGGCTGCGATCCTTTCATGCGTCAGCTCACCAGCGTCGCATCCAGGGTGATGTTGGCATTCAGTACCTTGGAAACCGGGCACCCTTCCTTGGCCTTCTTGCTCAGCTCATCGAATTGCGCCTGGCTGGCACCGGGGATTTTCGCCTTGAGCACCAGCTTGACCGCCGTGATCGCAAAACCGCCCTCAACCTGGTCCAGGGTCACTTCGGCGTTGGTGTCGATGCTGTCGGCCTTGAGCCCGGCATCGCCGAGGATCATCGAAAAGGCCATGGAAAAGCAGCCGGCATGGGCCGCGCCGATCAACTCCTCGGGGTTGGTCCCCTTGCCGCCTTCGAATCGTGCCTTGAAGCCATAGGGCGCTTCGCGCAACACACCGGTTTCCGTGGAGATGGAGCCGATACCGGTTTTCAGGTCACCTTCCCAATGAGCCGATGCTTTCTTGATGATAGCCATGTCTGCCTCCTGAAGATTCGGCGCGAAAGCCGCGCCTGGGTGTTTTTTAACTGTCTGGGTTGTGAGGATAGACCGCCCGTAAAAGTTCACCCTGTCGATTAGCCGACGAATTTAGTAGGAAATTTTGTCACAGCTATTGAAACTCGGGTATATGCCCACATTGCATGGAACACACCTATAGAAACGGCAGGCTTTTGCCCGTAGGAAAAGCCCGGAACGCCGTTGGAGATCCCGGCCCATGAAACAGCTGTCCGACGTGAAATTCTCAACCCTCGACCTGGTGCCCGTGCGCGCCGATGGCAATGCCGCCCAGTCCTTGCGCAACTCGCTGGACCTGGCGCAGCACGTGGAAAAATACGGCTACACCCGTTTCTGGGTGGCCGAACACCACAACATGGACGGTATCGCCAGTTCGGCGACGGCAGTGCTGCTGGGCTATCTGGCGGGGGGCACTTCGACCATTCGCGTCGGCTCCGGCGGCGTCATGCTGCCCAATCACGCGCCGTTGATCATTGCCGAACAGTTCGGCACGCTGGAAAGCCTCTACCCGGGTCGAATCGATTTGGGGTTGGGACGTGCGCCAGGTTCCGACCAGATGACCGCGCGGGCGCTGCGTCGCGAGCGTTCCGGCAGCGCGGACGATTTCCCCGAGGACGTGGCCGAACTGATGCGCTATCTCGGCCCGCGTACCCCGGATCAACGCATCATCGCCATGCCCGGCACCGGGACCAATGTGCCGGTATGGCTGCTGGGGTCGAGTCTGTTTAGTGCGCAATTGGCCGGTGAGCGTGGTTTGCCCTACGCATTCGCCTCCCATTTCGCGCCGCGCTTCATGCACGAGGCGATTCGCATCTACCGTAACCACTTCAAACCGTCGGCGGTGCTCGACAAGCCTTATGTGATGCTCGGCGTGCCGCTGGTCGCGGCGGATACCGATGAACAGGCCGATTACCTGGCGACGTCGGTGTACCAGCGGATCCTGGCACTGATGCGGGGCCAGAGCCTGGTGCAGCGTCCGCCGGTGGAAACCATGAACGGTCTGTGGTTGCCCCATGAGAAAGAGGCGGTTGGCGATTTCCTGGGCCTGGCCATGGTTGGCGGTCCGCAGAAGATTCGCGCCAAGCTGCAAGTATTGATCGAGCAAACCCAGGCCGATGAGCTGATTTTCACCAGTGACCTGTACGAACATGCCGATCGCTTGCATTCCTACGAGTTGTTGGCGCAGGTCATGAAAGGCTGAATGACGCCCATGAAAAAGCCGACGCAATGCGTCGGCTTTGATGTTCGAAAGAATCAATTTTTATAGATGATTTCTTTCGCACCGCCCTCACAGGAGCCGACGACTTTTCCGTCAGCATTTGCGCCTTTATCGACGATTTCCAGCGAGTAGCCTGGCACGCCCTTGGCGTCCAGCTTCGCTGCGATCTCGCTTTTCAGCTCTTCGCAGGGCTTACCGGCCGCAAACGCACCACCGGCAAGGCTCAGCAAACCCAGGGCCACCATCAACTTTTTCATCGCTCGCACTCCTTGGTCGGATCAAATAGGGCAGGTCTTGGAAAAACGTAATGCGCAGACCATAGCGCATCGCCACTCCCTATGGCACTCCGCCAGCGTGCAAGTTCAAAAGAACCTCAGCTATTGGCTATCCGGAACCCGACTTTGATGGTCACTTGAAAGTGCGCGGCCCGGCCGTTCTCGATGTGGCCGCGGGTTTCCGTGACTTCGAACCATTCCAGATGCTTGAGGCTTTTGCTGGCCTCGGCCAAGGCATTGTTGATGGCGTCTTCAATGCTGGTGGGAGACGAGCCGACCAGCTCGACTTTCTTGTAAGTGTGATGATCACTCATGGGGATTCTCCTTGGTTGTGTTTAACAGCCTAGCAGCGATTTTTCGCCTTACGTGTGTCGTCGTTCGCGCGCTGAAGTTCAGATTTACTGCACTTTCAGAAACGACCGGAGTCCCAATTCACACACGCCACTCAACCACTGCAGGAGAGAGCCACCATGGCCAGCAATTCGTTACGCAAAGCCTCGTTGCAAAGCATGGAAGCGGAGATCGAGAGTCTGCTCAAGTCGTTGGAAAGCCTGAAGGACGACGCATCGGACGAGTCGCGTAAGACCCTCAAGTCGCTCAAGGCCAATGCCGAGAACGCGCTGAAACATTCTCGTCATCTGCTCAGCGATGCCTATGAAGAGGTCAAGGTGAAAACCCGTGAAACCGGGATCGCCACACGCGACTACGCCCAGGAACACCCATGGACCACGGCCGGTGTCGCAGTCGGTGCGCTGGGTCTGCTGGCTGCTTACCTGCTGTGCAAGCGCGGTGACTGAGTCGGTTGGCTCAGCTCATGCCTGAGCCACTGGGCCAATTGCCGAGCGCGCCCGTCTGCGGCGCGCTTGGGCAGCCACAACGCCAGTCGCGCCGCGGTTTCATCGAAGCCCCACGGCGCGACCAGGCGACCGGCGCGTACGTCCTCGGCCACCAACGGCTCGGGCGCGATCGCCACGCCTAACCCCGCCACGGCGGCCTCCAGCAAATAATACAAATGCTCGAATCCTTGCCCGAACTTCAGTGCCTGGGGTTCCAGGGCGTTTTGTCGTGCCCAGGCCGGCCAGGCCTGAGGGCGGGACGTGGTGTGCAGCAACGGCTCGTCCAGCAGCGCGCTGGCCGGTGTGGCTTGCAGGCGCTCGAATCCGGCGTAGTGGGGGCTCATCACGGGGCCGATCCGCTCGCTCACCAGTTCGTACACCTGCATGTCGGCCGGCCATGGCGGCTCGGCGAATACCAGCAAGGCATCCAGCCCCGGTCGCCTGGGGTCCAGGTCGCCTTCGCCGGCGGACAGGTGCAGGCGCAAATTCGGCAGGTCGGCGTTGAGCCTGCCCAGACGGGGAATGAACCAGCGCGCCAGCAGGCTTCCCGAGCAGCCCAGGACAAACGGGGCATCTGCCGTACTTTGCATCAGCTCCGCGCAAACACCGCGCAACCGCTCGAACGCATCGGCGCTGACGTCCCGCAGGCGCAAGCCGGAATCTGTGAGTTTCAGGCCGCGCCCGTCCTTGATGAACAAGCTGACGCCCAGATGCTCTTCCAGCACTTTCAGCTGTCGACTCACGGCCCCATGGGTGACATGCAGCTGTTCGGCCGCCTGGCTTACGCTGTTCAGGCGGGCGGTAGCCTCGAAGGCGCGCAGGGCGTTGAGAGGAGGAAGATCGTGGCTCATTTTATCTGTGAGTTTTCCTGACAGGTTGCGGCGATCTTATCGGTTTTCACTGGGGGATGTCAGGGGTAGAGTGAACCTCATCGTCTTTCAACGCATTTGCCTGGAGCCCCCGATGACCCAGCCTACGACCCCTTTCAACCTGCGCAGCGGCCCCGACGCCAACGGCCTGTTCGGTGCATTCGGCGGCCGCTATGTGGCCGAGACCTTGATGCCGCTGATCCTTGATCTGGCCCGTGAATATGAAGTGGCGAAGGAAGATCCGGCCTTCATTGAGGAATTGGCCTACTTCCAGCGCGACTACGTCGGTCGCCCGAGCCCGCTCTATTTCGCCGAGCGCCTGACCGAATACTGCGGCGGCGCCAAGATCTACCTCAAGCGTGAAGAGCTGAACCACACCGGCGCGCACAAGATCAACAACTGCATCGGCCAGATCCTGCTGGCGCGGCGCATGGGCAAAAAACGCATCATCGCCGAGACTGGCGCCGGCATGCACGGCGTGGCCACCGCCACCGTGGCCGCGCGTTTCGGTCTGGATTGCGTGATCTACATGGGCACCACCGACATCGAACGCCAGCAGGCCAACGTGTTCCGCATGAAGCTGCTGGGCGCCGAAGTGATCCCGGTGGTCGCCGGTACCGGCACCCTGAAGGACGCCATGAACGAGGCCCTGCGCGACTGGGTCACCAACGTCGACAGCACGTTCTACCTGATCGGCACCGTGGCTGGCCCGCATCCGTATCCGGCCATGGTGCGCGACTTCCAGGCCGTGATCGGCAAGGAAACCCGCGATCAACTGCAAGCCCAGGAAGGTCGCCTGCCGGATAGCCTGGTGGCATGCATCGGCGGCGGCTCCAACGCCATGGGCCTGTTCCACCCGTTCCTGGACGACAAGAGTGTCGAGATCATCGGCGTCGAAGCCGCCGGTTATGGCATCGAGACCGGTAAGCATGCGGCGAGCCTGAACGGCGGCGTTCCGGGTGTACTGCACGGCAACCGCACCTTCCTGTTGCAGGACGACGACGGCCAGATCATCGATGCCCATTCGATTTCCGCAGGTCTCGACTACCCCGGTATCGGCCCGGAACATGCCTGGTTGCACGACATCGGTCGCGTCCAGTACACCTCGGTGACCGACGCCGAAGCCCTGGAAGCCTTTCACAAATGCTGTCGCCTGGAAGGGATCATTCCTGCACTGGAAAGCGCCCATGCCCTGGCGGAAGTGTTCAAGCGCGCACCCAACCTGCCGAAAGATCACCTGATGGTGGTCAACCTGTCCGGCCGTGGCGACAAAGACATGCAAACCGTGATGCACCACATGGAACAGTCCCAGCAGGAGAAACACTGATGAGCCGCCTGCAAACCCGTTTTGCCGAACTCAAGGAACAGAACCGCGCCGCCCTGGTCACTTTCGTCACGGCCGGCGACCCGAACTACGACACGTCGCTGGCGATTCTCAAGGGGCTGCCGGCGGCCGGTGCCGACGTGATCGAGTTGGGCATGCCGTTCACCGACCCGATGGCCGACGGCCCGGCGATCCAGTTGGCGAATATTCGTGCCTTGGGCGCCCAGCAGAACCTGGCGAAAACCCTGCAGATGGTTCGCGAGTTCCGTAAGGACAATACCGAGACGCCGCTGGTGCTGATGGGCTACTTCAACCCGATCCACCGTTATGGCGTGCAACGTTTCATTGGCGAAGCGCTGGATTGCGGTGTCGATGGCCTGATCGTTGTGGACATGCCGCCCGAGCACAACAGCGAACTGTGCGAACCGGCCCAGGCGGCTGGCCTGGACTTCATTCGCCTGACGACGCCGACCACCGATGATGCGCGTTTGCCGACGGTGCTCAACGGCAGTTCGGGTTTTGTGTACTACGTGTCGGTGGCGGGCGTGACGGGTGCCGGTGCCGCGACGCTGGAGCATGTGGAAGAAGCCGTGGCGCGCCTGCGTCGCCATACCGATCTGCCCATCAGCATTGGTTTTGGCATCCGCACGCCGGAGCAGGCTGCCGCCATCGCACGATTGGCCGATGGGGTGGTGGTGGGCTCGGCGCTGATCGACCATATCGCCAGCGCCGAAACATCGGAACAGGCAATTGATGGGGTGTTGAGCTTGTGTGCCGCCCTGGCCGATGGTGTGCGCAAGGCGCGTCTCAGCTGATTTGATTCAACTGACAGCCACGAAAAAAGGGTTCAGAACTCGGTTCTGAACCCTTTTTTATTCCACCAAGAGCAGTCTTGACGCTGCCTTTTGCAGGCTCAAGGCAACTCCAACCCGCCCCCGGCCTTGTGCAGCTTGCGCAAATGCTCGCCAATTTCTTTCACATTGGCCTCGCTCGCCGCAATTTCAGCCGCGCGGCCAGGCTCGAGCAACGCCCGGACTTCCTTGTCCAGGTCGCCTGTCAGCGTTTGCAGTTGTTTCTGCCGTAAGCTGCTTTCCGATTCCAGGCGTTGCCACTCGCTGGGTTGCGGCAAGCCGTAGCCGCTGCTGCCCAACAGTTCGGCCGGACGGCTCAGGAAACCGCTGTTGGCGAGGATCTGCTGCAGCGTCGCATTGGCCCGTTCCATACCGCCGTTCTGCAATTCACGGGCGCCGAGGTAGCGCTGTTTGACTTCATCCTGCGCCAACAACAATTGCCGGCGATAACTGGCCTGTTCCAGCAGCAACAATGCCGCGCTGGTGCGCAGGTCGGCCTGTTCGAACCAGACCCGGCGTTCGGCGGCGTCGAGGGCCAGCCAGTCTTCCACCGTTTGCTGCTTGATCGGCAGATACTTCTTCAGCACCTCGAACATCGCCTGGTATCGCTCGCGGAACGAGTCGAAGCGGTAGCCCAGCCGCAAGGCTTCCTTGGGATCATCCAGCACGCTGGTATCCGCCAGGCCCCGGCCCTTGAGTACTTCCAGCAGGCCGTTGGGCATGATGCTGTCCAGGCCCTTGAGTTGCTCGTTATTGCTGCCGCTGCGCAACAGCTTCAAGCTCTCCACGGCGCAGTTATTGGACAGGAAGTAATAGTTGCCGTCGTAGCTCCAGTGCATTTCGGCGGCGTGCTCGACCGTTTCCTCGATCTCGGTGCGTGACAGGTTCAGCGGCACCGATGCCAGGCTGCGCAGCTCGGTCTTGGTGTATTCGTCGATCACCTGGGCCAACGGCAATACGAACAGGCGCGACGGGTATTTGCCGACCAGCCCGTCCCAGCTCGACAACTGCACATCGCCCACGAAGGCGCGGTATGACAGCACCAGGTGTTGATCCAGATCCAGTCGGCAGTCCGGGCCACGTGGGCGGCCCGGTGCGCAGATCACCAGCCGGAGCATGCTGTGGCCCCAGCGGCTCACCCAGTTCTGATTGGCCTCGGCCAGCAGGTAATCGATGGCATAGACCCGTTCCGGATCGACCTTGCCCAGCGGTGTCTTGGCGAAGTCGTTTCCGGCGTTGAGGAAGGCGAACGATTGGGCGCAGGTGTCCTTGGCGGCGGGGGCCCAACCGAAGTGTTCCTGGTAATAGCGATACAGGGCGGGGCGTCGGCAGGCATAGCTGGAGTCCAGGAGAAAGTACTCCATGTTGACCGCGACGAACTCCTTGGGGCTGCTCGTTTCATAGAGATCCGGGCTGCGGGCGACCTGGCGGTTGTGCTGTTCCCGTTCACCGCGACGACCGACGTATTGTGGCCAGCCGGCGAGGTCCAACAAGCGAGGATCATCGCTGAGGGTGAAACGGCGGTCGTTCTGGCCCCGGCATTCATCGGGAAGCCCGATCAACCCGGCGCTGCTGTGGCGTCGAGTGCAACGCTGGATCAGTGCGCGTTCGGTCTCTGGCCATAGACGCGAGCGGTCATAGATATGGGTCAGTTCGTGCAGGACCGTGGCGAGCATTTCCCGGCGCACGGTGCCGTGGGGGCGATGGGTCTTTTGTGTCGCGGCGCTGCCGTCGACAAGGCTGTCGAGCAGGTTGCTATTGAGGTCCAGTTGCGACACCAGCGAGGCCTGGCCGTAGGCATTGGCGGGCATCTGGTCGGTCCAGCCGACATCGATGCGCCGGTCCAGCCGCTCGATGAAGCGCGGCGGCAGGGCCTGCATGGCTTCGTCGAGCAGCGCCTGGCTGGCCTGCTGTTGCGCCGGGCTCAGGCCTTCGACGTTGAGGTGCAATCGCAGGCCGGCCTGAGCCATGCTGCCCGTGAGCAGCAAGACCCCGGCCGCCAGCCAGGCGGCGAACCGCCTCACAATGCGAGGATGGCTTCGGCGAGAACCTGGTCACTGGCGTCGCGGGCTTCCGGCACGCGGGTGCGCAAGGTGTCGAAGGCGGCCTCGAGGTGAGCGCCACGAATTTCACCATTGCTGGCGACAAAACTGGCCGCATCGTCATGGGCTTCGCGGACGATTTTCGAATCACGGATGGACGTGGTGGTGTCGGAAGTGAAATCGATCGTGCGCTGGGAAGCGCGAACGATGATGTTACTGGTGGCTACCAGGGTATGTGCCTGGGCCACATCGGCCAACACCAGCAGGCCTAAGGCGGCAGCAATCAGCGGGCTACGCATGGAACGACTCCGGAAAAATAAGGATAGCTATTGGACGAGAATTGCCTGTGCCAGTTCAAGGTCGCTGACGTGAAGTTTTGGCTGGGTCCGGCGCAGGTAATCCAGGGCCGACTCCAGTTGTGCATCTCGCAGTTGCCCGTCGCTGGCGACGAATGCCGCAGCGTCATCGTGAGCGGCGACGATCAGTTTATGGTCGAAGGGCGCGGAGGTCACCATGCTCGTGGCATAGCCGCTGACCACCACTTGCTGGGTGGACACATCGAAGGCATGGGCCGGAACAGACCAGCAAAAAACGATGAAGAAAGACGCGATGAACAGATCTGAGTAGAAACGCATGGGACTCGACGGTTGATGGCGAGTTTGAAGGCTAGCGCAAACCCGCGGGCCAGAGCCAGCACTGAAACATCGGAACACCATTTGGCGCCCGATGTTTCATGTTGCATCAGATTACCAGGATGGCTTGGGCCAATTGCGCATCGGTGGCGTTGAGCTGCGGTGCCTGCTGACGGATGTAATCCAGGGCACTTTCCAGTTTTACGCCACGGATGGCGCCTTCGCTGGCGACGAAGCTGGCGGCGTCATCACGGGCGGCTTGAACGATCTTGTTGTCACGCAGGGATGAGGTTGCATCGGAGGTCGCGTCGGAGGTGGCCTTGAGTGCTCCGACGATGGAGTCGGTGGTGACGATGAAGCTGCTGGCGTTGGAGTGGGCGGCTACGGCCAGCAGGGCAACTGCGCTGAGCAGGCGAAGACGGATCATGATGAAACTCCTTGAATGATGAGGTGATGCCGGTGCGTGTAGCTGGAAGAAGAGACGCATGTTCGACTCGCTTCGCCACGTTCGGCTCGATATTAGGACAGGAACGCGTTGGCTGACAGCCCTTGTGACAGTCATTGACGGCAGGGAGCCGGCTTACTGTACTGGTGTGTTTTATATATTTTTTAAACTGTTATGTCTCCAATGCTTTCGTTCAAATCGGGCCCGGAAACGACAAGACCCGTCGCGGTTACCCGCGACGGGTCTTGTGTGTTCAATTCGGTGCTGGCGGTGGACCCGGTGGGTCAGGGCCAGCGACGCTGAGTTAGCGCCAGAACGGCTTGCTCAGCTCTTCGTAGCGTTGTGCTTCGCTGATACCGGCATCAGCCAGCAGGCGCGAATCCAGACGAGCCAGTTGGTGACGGCTGGCGATGCGGCGCTGCCACAACATCAGGTTGGCAATAACGCGAAGAGGCAGGGAAGCCTGGTTTTTTGCAGCTTTGTCTTCGAAAAACAGCTCGGAACTGAGTGTACGTTCCATGGTTGACATCCTTCCGCTTGTGGCGGGATTAGGTAGTGGTTTGACTGGTGCCCATGATCCTCTCGTTTGGCCAGTCTCTCTAGATACAGTTCATCTGTATTGTGAGAGACCAGTTAACTGTTAAAGAGTGGTGTACTGGTCGATATTGAGGCAACTGTACCTATCTGCACGATATTGGTGCAATTTAGTGCGTTCGGCGCTGTTTCATGGGAAAAGACTGTAAGAAAACACCGGTACAGCAGTACAGTTTTTGTCGGTACTGGCTCGAATGACGGTCTTCAACCAAAACTGTATTTGCGATAACGGTGATCCAGCTGTATCAGACGGCCAACATGCGTCCGGTTTCTTCGAGGTTCAGGTGCCAACTCAGTGCATCGCGCAGGATATGCGGGGTATGCCCGCCCAAGGCGCACGCGGCGTCGAAATATTCATTCAAGGCCTGGTGGTAGGTGGGGTGCACGCAATTGTCGATGATCACTCGCGCGCGTTCCCTTGGCGCCAGGCCCCGCAGGTCGGCCAGGCCGATCTCGGTCACCAGGATGTCGACGTCATGTTCGGTATGGTCCACATGGCTGACCATCGGCACGACGCTGGAAATGGCCCCACCCTTGGCAATCGACTTGGTGACGAAAATCGCCAGGTGAGCATTGCGGGCGAAATCCCCTGAGCCGCCGATGCCATTCATCATCCGCGTGCCGCAGACATGGGTGGAATTGACGTTGCCGTACAAGTCGAACTCCAGCGCGGTGTTGATAGCGATGATGCCCAGGCGACGTACAACCTCGGGATGGTTGGAGATTTCCTGTGGGCGCAGGACCAGTTTGTCCTTGTACCTTTCCAGGTTTCCAAACACATCGGCATTACGTCGACCCGACAGCGTGATCGAACTGCCGGAGGCGAAACTCAGCTTGCCGGCGTCGATCAGGTCAAATGTCGAGTCCTGCAAAACCTCGGAATACATGGTCAGGTCTTCGAACGGGGAATCGATCAGCCCGCACATCACGGCATTGGCGATGTTGCCGATCCCGGCCTGCAACGGCCCGAGCTTGTTGGTCATGCGTCCGGCCGAAACCTCCTGCTTGAAGAAGTCGATCAGGTGTTCGGCAATGGCCTGGGTGTCGCTGTCCGGTAGCGCGACGGTCGAAGGCGAGTCGCCTTGGTTGGTAATGACGATGGCGGCGATTTTTTCCGGTGGGATCACAATGGCGGGGTTGCCAATACGGTCGTCGACTTTCACCAGGGGGATGGGTGTACGAGTGGGGCGATAGGTCGGGATATAGATGTCGTGCAGCCCTTCCAGATTCGGGTTGTGAGCCAGATTGATCTCGACGATCACTTGGCGGGCGAAAATGGCGAAGCTGGCTGAGTTACCCACCGATGTGGTGGGTACGATATGTCCTTGCTCGGTAATGGCCACGGCTTCGATCACGGCAATATCGGGCAGTTTGAGCTGGCCGTTGCGCAGTTGCTCGACAGTTTCCGAGAGATGCTGATCGATGAACATCACCTCGCCTGCGTTGATCGCCTTGCGCAGCGTGCTGTCGACCTGGAACGGCATGCGGCGCGCCAGTACACCGGCTTCGGTGAGCTCCTTGTCGAGGTCATTGCCCAGGCTTGCACCGGTCATCAGGCTGATTTTCAGCGGGGTGACCTTGGCGCGTTCAGCCAGGGCGTGGGGCACCGCTTTCGCTTCTCCGGCGCGGGTAAAGCCGCTCATGCCGACGGTCATGCCGTCCTGAATCAACAAGGCTGCTTCGGCAGCGCTCATCACTTTATTCAATAACGAAGGCAAGCGGATGCGATCACGGTACATAGGTGGTTATCTCGGGCTGGGAAGCAAGATGCGCAGTCTAGTGAATTAGCGCTGTGCCCGACCCGCTACAAAGGTCGCATTTCAGGCGTCTATTACGGGCGTTTCGGACAAAACATCATTACCGGATCGGTAATACTTTGCCTTGATACAAATCAAAACGCCCCGACAGGTCGGGGCGTCTTGGGTAAAGCGCGAGGGTTATTCCACCGCTTTGACCATGTCTTCGATGACCTTCTTGGCGTCACCGAACACCATCATGGTCTTGTCGAGATAGAACAGCTCGTTGTCCAGGCCCGCATAGCCGCTGGCCATCGAGCGTTTGTTGACGATGATGGTCTTGGCCTTGAACGCTTCGAGGATCGGCATGCCGGCAATCGGCGATTTCGGATCGTTCTTCGCCGCGGGGTTGACCACGTCGTTGGCGCCCAGCACCAGCACCACGTCGGCCTGGCCGAACTCGGAGTTGATGTCTTCCATTTCGAACACCTGGTCGTAAGGCACTTCGGCTTCGGCCAGCAGGACGTTCATGTGCCCGGGCATGCGACCGGCCACCGGGTGGATCGCGTATTTGACGGTCACGCCGTGGTGGGTCAGCTTCTCGGTCAGTTCTTTCAGCGCGTGCTGCGCCCGGGCCACCGCCAGGCCATAGCCCGGCACGATGATCACGGTATCGGCGTTGGTCAGCAGGAAGGTGGCGTCGTCAGCCGAGCCGGATTTCACCGGACGGGCTTCTTTGGAGCCTGCCGGGCCAGCAGCATCCGCGGTGTTGCCGAAACCGCCGAGCAGCACGTTGAAGAACGAACGGTTCATCGCCTTGCACATGATGTACGAGAGGATCGCACCGCTCGAACCCACCAGCGAACCGGCAATGATCAGCATCGAGTTGTTCAGCGAGAAGCCGATGCCCGCTGCGGCCCAACCGGAATAACTGTTGAGCATCGACACCACCACCGGCATGTCCGCGCCGCCGATCGGGATGATGATCAGCACGCCCAGGACAAAGGCCAGGGCCAGCATCAAGGCGAACGCGCCGAGATTGCCGGTGAACATGAAGGTCAGGCCCAGGCCCAGCGTCGCCAGGCCCAAGATCAGGTTGAGCTTGTGCTGGCCACCAAACTGTACTGGTGCGCCCTGGAACAGGCGGAACTTGTACTTGCCCGAAAGCTTGCCGAACGCGATCACCGAACCGGAGAAGGTGATTGCACCAATGGCTGCGCCGAGGAACAGCTCCAGACGGTTGCCGGTTGGAATCGAATCGCCCAGTTGCTTGACGATACCCAGGGACTGCGGCTCGACGACAGCCGCGATGGCAATGAACACCGCCGCCAGGCCGATCATGCTGTGCATGAACGCCACCAGTTCCGGCATCTTGGTCATTTCGACGCGCTTGGCCATGATCGAGCCGGCGGTACCGCCGACCAGCAGGCCGACGATCACGTAGCCGATGCCGGCAGTTGCCAGTTCGGCCCCCAGTTTGTAGATAAGACCCACAGTGGTCAGCACCGCCAGCGCCATGCCGAGCATGCCGAACAGGTTGCCTCGGCGGGAGGTGGTGGGGTGCGACAGGCCTTTGAGGGCCTGGATGAAGCAGATCGACGCGATCAGGTAGAGCGTCGTTACCAGGTTCATGCTCATTACTTGGGCGCCTCTTCTTTTACGACTTTCGGGGCTTTTTTCTTGAACATCTCAAGCATGCGGCGCGTCACGAGGAAGCCACCGAAGACGTTCACCGCGGCCAGGGCCACGGCGAGGGTGCCCATGGTCTTGCCCAGAGGGGTCACGGTCAGGGCGGCGGCGAGCATGGCGCCGACGATCACGATCGCCGAAATGGCGTTGGTCACCGCCATCAACGGTGTGTGCAGCGCGGGCGTTACGTTCCAGACCACGTGGTAACCGACATAAATCGCCAGCACGAAGATGATCAGGTTGTAGATACCGGGGGAGATAAGCTCTTCCATTGTCTGAATCCCTGCTTAGGCGTTTTTGCGGATGACTTGGCCGTCGCGGCACATCAGGCACGCGGCGACGATGTCGTCTTCCAGGTTCACGTCGAACTGACCTTCCTTGGTGAAGACCAGCTTCAGGAAGTCCAGCAGGTTACGGGCATACAGCGCCGAAGCGTCGGCCGCGACTTCGCCGGCCAGGTTGGTCGGGCCGCAAATGGTCACGCCATTCTCGATCACGACCTGATCGGCCACGGTCAGCGGGCAGTTACCACCCTGGGCTGCCGCGAGGTCGATGACCACCGAGCCGGGTTTCATCTGTGCGACGGTTTCGGCACTCAGCAATGTCGGTGCCTTGCGGCCCGGGATCAATGCGGTGGTGATGACGATGTCAGCCTGTTTGGCGCGCTCGTGCACGGCTTGGGCCTGGCGTTGCATCCAGCTGGCCGGCATCGGCCGGGCGTAACCGCCGACGCCGACGGCGCACTCACGCTCTTCGTCGGTTTCGTAAGGCACATCGACGAACTTCGCGCCGAGGGACTCGATTTGCTCCTTGACCGCCGGACGCACATCCGAAGCCTCGATCACCGCGCCCAGGCGCTTGGCCGTGGCAATCGCCTGCAACCCGGCCACGCCCGCGCCGAGAATCAGCACGCGCGCCGCTTTCACGGTACCCGCGGCAGTCATCAGCATCGGCATGAAGCGCGGATAGTAATGAGCGGCCAGCAACACGGCTTTGTAACCGGCGATGTTCGCTTGAGACGACAGCACATCCAGGCTCTGGGCGCGGGAAGTACGTGGCGCGGCCTCAAGGGCGAAAGCGGTAATACCGCACTCGGCCAGCTTGGCGATGGTTTCGTTGTTGAACGGATTGAGCATGCCCACCAGAACGGTGCCGCTCTTGATCAGCGTCAGCTCACTGTCGCTGGGCGCCACCACCTTGAGGATCAGCTCGGCCCCGAATGCATCACTGGCGCTGCCAATGGTTGCGCCCGCTGCCTCATAGGCACTGTCGATAACGCTGGCCTTGATACCGGCGCCGCTTTGAACAGTGACTTTATGGCCTTGGCCGATCAACTTCTTGATGGTTTCCGGGGTAGCAGCAACCCGTGTTTCACCCGTTTGGGTTTCGAGGGGAACACCAATGTGCACGTCAAATCTCCTGCGTGATCTTATTGAGTAAACCCAGGCACTTCGGATGGTGCGGCTGGGGCGGCCGATCAGCACGATCCCGCCAAACCAGGCGGGGCGCGGCATTTTGCAGGCGAAAATTCAGCCCTTCAAGGGATTATGACGGGTGACGGAAAATTAACTACAAGTCACCCTGTGACCGAATGTCGCAATTATCGAACGGCAGCCCTTGTGGGCCGTGCTTTCCAAGGATTCAGGTTCAAATTGACAATTTTTCCCATCGGCCAGATGAATAAGCGCTGATGCATTGCGCGATATGGCTCCAGGCCATGTATTTAGACGCTTTGGAGACTACTGCACGGGTTCGGTAACAGATTGACTGAATGCGACATAAACTTATATCTGTAGCGTCCTCTGTTAGTTTACTACCTAAGTCGGTTTTGGTTTTTTTCTTACTAATCAATAAGATAGTTTTCGGCTTGTTTCACGAGCCAGTCACGAAAAGCCCGAAGGGAGGCGGATTCGACCTTTCGCTCTGGAATCATCAGGTAATAGGCCTTGATGCTCGACAGCGCGTTACGGTTGGCCACCACCAGTCGTTTCTCTGCCAGTTCGCGTTGAATCAAAAAGGGCGGAATCAGCGCGATACCCATGTCGTGCATGGCCGCTTGGGCGAGCATGGAGAATAGTTCATAACGCGGCCCTGTCAGGTCTCGCGCAATATTCAGGTTCTGGGCGTTGAACCATTGGCGCCACGCATATGGGCGAGTGGTCTGCTGAAGCAAGGGCAGTTCGGCGATCTCCTCTGGTGTCAGGCCGTTGCGACCGTCTAGCAAGGCGGGGCTGCATACCGGCATCGGGTTTTCGCCCATCAGCTTGTGGGATTCGGTACCGGACCAGTCCGCATCGCCAAAATAGATGGCGGCGTCAAACTCTGTATCGGCAAAGAGAAAGGGACGTGTGCGGTTGGTCAGGTTGACAGTGACTTCCGGGTGCTGCTGCTGGAAATCCTTGAGGCGTGGCAGCAACCATTGGGTGCCGAAGGTCGGAACCACGGCCAGCTCGATCACGTTCGCACCGGTGTGCCCCATCACTGAAAGTGTGTCGCGCTCGACGGCATCCAGTTGGGTGGCAACGCGCCGGCTGTAGGAAAGACCTGCTTCGGTCAGTTTGACGCCGCGGCGCGAGCGTCGGAAAAGCTCCACGCTGAGGAAATCCTCCAGGCTGGCGATCTGTCGGCAGATTGCGCCTTGGGTGAGAGAAAGCTCCTGCGCTGCCTTGGTGAAGCTTTCATGGCGCGCGGCAGCCTCGAAACTGACCAGGGCGGCGGTGCTGGGGATTTTACGGCGCATGTACGTAAGCCTCACTCGATACCTATGTAAACGGGGTTCGTAGCGTTTACGGAGTGAGAAATTAGCACAGGTTAGTGCGTAATCCTCGTTTGCCCTTGTAGGAAACCGCGCCTAGGATCAATCCACGATTTTCATTTAATTGGCGAGGACTCTTTCATGGCCGGTAAAGCGAGCTTCAACTGGATCGATCCGTTGTTGCTGGATCAGCAGCTCACCGAAGAAGAACGCATGATCCGCGACACTGCCGAGCAGTTCGCCCAGCAGAAGCTTGCACCGCGAGTGTTGGAAGCGTTCCGTCATGAGAAAACCGACCCGGCGATTTTCCGCGAGATGGGTGAAGTCGGCCTGCTGGGGGCAACCATTCCAGAACAGTACGGCGGCAGTGGGTTGAACTATGTCAGCTATGGCCTGATCGCTCGTGAAGTAGAGCGGGTCGATTCCGGCTATCGCTCGATGATGAGCGTGCAGTCCTCGCTGGTCATGGTGCCCATCAACGAATTTGGGACTGAGGCGCAGAAACAGAAGTATTTGCCGAAGCTGGCGTCCGGTGAATGGATCGGCTGCTTTGGTCTGACTGAGCCGAACCATGGTTCCGACCCGGGTGCGATGATCACTCGTGCGCGCAAAGTGGAAGGCGGCTACAGCCTGACGGGCAGCAAGATGTGGATCACCAACAGCCCGATCGCTGACGTATTTGTCGTCTGGGGCAAGGACGACGCCGGCGACATCCGCGGCTTCGTTCTCGAAAAAGGCTGGAAGGGGCTGAGTGCGCCGGCCATTCATGGCAAGGTCGGGCTGCGCGCCTCGATCACTGGCGAAATCGTCATGGACAACGTATTCGTTCCGGAAGAGAACATCTTCCCGGATGTCCGTGGCCTGAAGGGCCCGTTTACTTGTCTGAACTCGGCGCGCTACGGCATCTCCTGGGGCGCCTTGGGGGCGGCTGAATTCTGCTGGCATACCGCTCGACAGTACACGCTGGACCGCCAGCAGTTTGGTCGCCCGCTCGCTGCGAATCAGTTGATCCAGAAGAAACTGGCCGATATGCAGACTGAAATCACGCTGGCCCTGCAGGGATGCTTGCGTCTGGGGCGTATGAAAGACGAAGGCACGGCGGCGGTCGAGATTACCTCGATCATGAAGCGCAACTCCTGCGGCAAGTCCCTGGATATCGCCCGCATGGCGCGGGACATGCTGGGCGGTAACGGTATCTCCGATGAGTTCGGCATCGCCCGCCATCTGGTGAACCTGGAAGTCGTGAACACCTATGAAGGCACGCACGATGTGCATGCGCTGATTTTGGGGCGTGCGCAAACCGGTATCCAGGCGTTCTACTAATAGGAGAACGGTCATGGGCGCGCTTTCGCATCTGCGGGTATTGGATTTATCGAGGGTATTGGCCGGACCGTGGGCCGGACAGATCCTGGCGGACCTGGGGGCTGATGTCATCAAGGTCGAGCGTCCCGGCAATGGTGACGATACGCGCGCCTGGGGGCCGCCCTTCCTGAAGGATGCCCGAGGCGAGAACACGACCGAAGCCGCTTATTATCTTTCAGCCAATCGCAACAAGCAGTCGGTGACCATCGACTTCACGCGGCCAGAGGGGCAGCGGCTGGTACGAGAGCTGGCGGCCAAGTCCGATATCCTGATCGAGAACTTCAAGGTGGGCGGCCTGGCGGCGTATGGCTTGGATTACGACTCGCTAAAGGGGATCAATCCGCAATTGATCTATTGCTCGATAACCGGGTTTGGCCAGACCGGCCCTTACGCCAAGCGCGCCGGGTATGACTTCATGATCCAGGGGCTGGGGGGCTTGATGAGCCTGACCGGTCGCCCTGAAGGCGATGAGGGCGCGGGGCCGGTGAAGGTAGGGGTCGCGTTGACGGATATCCTCACGGGGCTGTATTCGACCGCTGCCATTCTGGCGGCGTTGGCCCATCGTGATCATGCCGGCGGCGGGCAGCACATCGATATGGCCCTGCTGGATGTTCAAGTGGCTTGCCTGGCCAACCAGGCGATGAACTACCTGACCACGGGCAGTGCGCCGAAGCGGCTGGGTAATGCTCATCCGAATATCGTGCCTTATCAGGATTTTCCTACGGCTGATGGCGATTTCATCCTGACGGTGGGTAATGACGGTCAGTTCCGAAAGTTCGCTGAGGTTGCCGGTCAACCGCAGTGGGCGGATGATCCGCGTTTTGCCACTAACAAGGTGCGGGTGGCGAACCGGGCGGTGTTGATTCCGTTGATTCGCCAGGCGACGGTGTTCAAGACCACCGCTGAATGGGTGACTCAGTTGGAGCAGGCGGGTGTGCCGTGTGGGCCTATCAACGACCTGGCCCAGGTGTTTGCCGATCCCCAGGTACAGGCACGTGGGTTGGCGATGGAACTGCCTCACCAGCTGGCCGGTAAAGTGCCGCAGGTGGCCAGTCCGATTCGACTGTCCGAGACGCCGGTGGAGTATCGCCATGCACCTCCTTTATTAGGAGAGCATACGTTGGAGGTGCTGCAGCGAGTGTTGGGGTTGGACGAAGCTGCGGTGATGGCGTTCAGAGAGGCTGGGGTGGTGTGAGTCTTCTCTTCTCTATATAGAGGCGCGGGCAAAAGCGACAGGTTGACCGGTGCTGCGCAACTTATTGATAGAAAAGCGAAATTAAGGGTTGACGGCAGATTCTGGACGTCTATAATTCGCCCCACTTCTGGCGCAGTCGAAACGGAAAACTCCTTGATATTCAACGAGTTAAGTAGGTTTCGAAGGTACAGGGCTTCAGTTCATCGAGGCTCGGAAGGAGCGGATAGAGCGGTGTTGTTTGGCTCTATATGCGGTTCGATCTTCTCGGTCGAAAGCGGTGAAAAAGAGGTGTTGACAGCAGCGAGTAACGCTGTAGAATTCGCCTCCCGCTAACGAGAGATCGGAAGCGCAAGTGGTTGAAGTTGTTGAGGTTTCCGAAGCGAAACTTTGAAAATTTCTGAAAATAACCGCTTGACAGATACACGGGGCGCTGTAGAATGCGCGCCTCGGTTGAGACGAAAGGCTCAGCCAACCGCTCTTTAACAACTGAATCAAGCAATTCGTGTGGGTGCTTGTGGAGTCAGACTGCTAGTCAACAGATTATCAGCATCACAAGTTACTCCGCGAGAAATCAAAGATGTAACCAACGATT